>DASPWT010000163.1:0-9929 GCA_035637655.1 Burkholderiales bacterium
TTGTTGCTGGTGCGCTCGGCGCTCGCGATCGCCTGGCCGATGCGATCCTCGAGCAGAAGCCGATTGGGAAGCCTGGTCAGTCCGTCGTGAAGCGCCGCATGCTGCAGCTCTTCGTTGGCCACCTTCAGGGACGCTGCCATCCTCGCCGTTTCCGATGCCAGGTGAGAATCAAACGTGGACAGGGCGAGGGTCACGCACAGGACGATAAACGTGATCGCGGCGATTGTGCCTGCCATCCAAGAGTTGTCGACGATGGCGCCGGTCAGACAGATCGTGTCGGGGGCAAATCGCGCAGCCGCCATCCCGGTGTAATGCATACCGGTAATCGCAAATCCCATGACTACCGCGGAGAGAAGCCTGGCGTAGAGCCACCAGGAGACTTCGCTGCGCAATGTGAAGGCAATCCACAGCGCCGCGATGGAGGCGACGATGGCTATGCCGACCGAAGCGGTGAATAGCCATGGATCGTAATGGATCGGCGGATACGCTTCCATCGCGAACATGCCGGTGTAATGCATCGCGCTGATACCGAATCCCATCAAGATGCCGCCCTTGACGAGATTTGCCCCCTTGAGCGTGTCGCGGCTCACCATGTACAGCGCAAACCCGGACACTACGATCGCGATCAGCATCGACAACAAAGTCACCGGGATGCTGTACCCCATCGGGACCGGCAGACTGAATGCGAGCATGCCGATGAAGTGCATCGACCAGATTCCCGTACCCATCGAGAAAGCGCCGCCGCACAGCCACCAGCGCGCTGCGACGCCCCTGGACGAAGTGATACGGCTCGCCAAGTCGAGCGCGGTGTACGACGCGAATATCGCGACCAGCAGCGAGAGAAGAACCAGCCAGTGGTCGTAGCTTCCGGTCATGGGCTATTGCCTCGTCGTATCCGTCACCTTAAACCAAGAGGCGGCGACAATCGTACCTATTTGATCGAAAACACGAATCAGAGAACCCCGAAAAATTATCAGCCAATTTCCGGAAGGCAGCTTCGATGGAGCCCTCCCTTGAAATCGCAGTTTCCTTGCCCAAGTTAGTGATTTGCGGGATAATTTTGCGTTTTCCCGCTCGCGCGCCTGTTTGCGTCCCATGACGGATTTCACCATGAAAACCAAAATCCATCCCGATTACAAGGAAATCCAGGTCACCTGCAGCTGCGGAAACACGTTCACAACCCGCTCGACGTTGGGCAAGCCCCTGCACGTGGAAGTCTGCTCGTCCTGCCACCCGTTCTACACGGGCAAGCAAAAGATCGTCGATACGGCCGGCCGGGTTGAGAAATTCCGCCAGAAATATACCAAGAAGAAGGCGGCGGCGAAGCCCGCCAAGCAACCCTCCGCATAGGCGTGTCGCGCTGCGCGCTCCGGGAAAGGCAGCTTCGGCTGCCTTTTTTCATTCGGGTGGCGGGCGATCGAGGTGGCTAAAGTGAACGCAATGACACCCCTTCCTCGGGCGCCGGTGCTCCTCGCGCTGCTTCTGCTCGCTTATCTGCTGCCCGGCCTGGTCGGGCACGATCCTTGGAAAACCGAAGACGCCACCGGCATCGGCATCGTGCACCAGATGCTCGAGCACGGGCGATGGATCGTACCGTATCTGGCGGGCGAACCGTACCTGGAGGACGGACCGTTCCATTACTGGATCGCGGCGCTGACCGCGAAACTGTTCGGACTGGTCCTCGCTCCCCACGACGGGGCACGCCTGGCAAGCGGCGTGATGATGGCAGCGGTGATTGCCTTCGTTCACCTCGCAGGCCGCGAATTCTACGGCAGGACCGAGGGAATTGGCGCGGTGCTTACCCTGCTCGGCTGCCTCGGCCTGCTCGTCCACGCCCACGAAACACTCGGCGAGATCAGCATGCTAGCGGGACAGGCGCTCGCCTGGTACGGGATCGCGCTCGCCCCGCGCAAACCGCACCGCGCCGGTTGGCTCCTCGGCGCAGGGCTCGTCGTCGCCGCACTGAGCAAAGGAGTCCCCGCCGTGGTCGCTCCGATCATCGTCGCGCTCGCCGCGCCCCTCGCTTCTTCGGCGTGGCGCCGGCGCGAGTACCTGATGAATCTGATTCCGGCCCTGCTTATGATTCTGGTGCTCTGCGGCGGCTGGCTAGCGCTCGCGGAAAGCCGCTCCGACGGGCTCGCGCTCGCGTGGTGGGACGCCAACGCCGCGCAATTCGCCGCGCCTCCTCCCGTGGCCGTTCTCGGCTATTGGGGACAGACCCTCGCCTGGGCCATGTGGCCGGCGTGGCCGCTCGCGCTATGGACCCTGTGGGAAGGGCGCCGTCGGACAGCCGCGCCGGGCACGCGCGTGCTGATCGCAGCCGTCGTCGTCACATTTGCGGTGCTGCTGTTTCTGAGCGACCCGCGCGAGGTCTACGCGTTGCCCCTGCTTCTGCCGCTAGCGCTTCTTGCCGGCGCCGGCGTGCCGAGTTTGCGCCGCGGCGCCGCAAACGCGCTCGCGTGGTTCGGCGCCATGAGCGCTGGGTTACTCGGCGCGCTCATATGGCTGGGTTGGTTTGCGATGATGACGGGCTTTCCGCCTACCATCGCGCGTAATTTCGCCAAGCTCGAGCCCGGCCATGTACCGCAGTTTTCCTGGACTGTGCTCGCGGCCGCGCTGGCATTTACGCTGGGCTGGCTTTGGTTGGTCCTTAGAGGCGAGCGCTCCGTATTCCGCAGCGTGACCTTCTGGGCGGCCGGCATTACCCTGCTCTGGAGTCTCGCCATGACTTTGATTCTCTCCTGGATCGACTACGGAAAGAGCTACCGGACGGTCGCGCAGGCGCTGAAGAAGAACATCCCCGCGGATACCCGCTGTATCGAGAGTCGTGGCCTCGGCGAATCCCAGCGCGCCGTATTCGACTATCACGCGGAGGTCGTCACACAACGCCTCGAGCGCGGCGCCAAGGCCCGTTGCTCGGTGCTCTTGATCCAAGCCCGCGAAGGAGAATCCGATAACATCGGCCCCGAGTGGAGGTTCTTGTGGGAAGGCAGGCGGCCTCGCGACCGCGAACGCTTCCGCCTCTATCAACGCCAACCGTGAGCAAGCTCACCCTATCGCCCGCGTGGAAAGCGCTGGCCGCGCACCGGAAGAAGATCGCGCCCGCAAGCCTCACCGAGCTCTTCGCCGCGGACCCTTCGCGCGCCGAGCGATTCTCGATTGAAGCAGGCGAGCTCATGCTCGACTATTCCAAGCACTGGGTCGACGCGGAGGCGATGCGGCTGCTCGCCGGGCTGGCCGCCCAAGCGCAGCTACCCGGGTGGATCGCGCGCATGTTCGGCGGCGACCCCATCAACACCACCGAGGCGCGCGCCGTGCTCCATGTGGCGCTTCGCTCCGGGGACGCGACCTTCCCCAAGGGCCACGACGTGATGCCCGCAGTGCGCGGCGCTCGCGAGCGCATGCGCTGTTTCGTGGATGAAATGCAACGCGGCGCTCAAGGCGCCGATGGTCGGGCCATTACCGACATCGTCAACATCGGCATCGGCGGCTCGGACCTCGGGCCCCGGATGCTCGTGCGGGCGATGCGCAAGTTCCGCAGGCCCGGCCCGAGGCTGCATTTCGTTTCCAACATCGACCCGGCCGACCTCGAGGCAACACTTGCGGGCCTGACGCCGGGAACGACTTTCTTCATCGTCGCATCGAAGACCTTCACGACCGCCGAGACCCTAGCCAATGCGGCCCGCGCTCGTGCCTGGCTAGCGTCGGCGCTCGGAAAATCGACCGGGCTCTCGCGCCATTTCGCCGCGGTCACCGCGAACTCCGCGGGCGCCGAAGCGCTCGGCGTTCCGCCCGAGCGCGTGCTTCCGATGTGGGACTGGATCGGCGGGCGCTACTCGGTCTGGTCTGCGGTGGGTCTGCCGGTCGCGCTGACCGCCGGCATGAACGCTTTCGAAGAGCTGCTGGAGGGGGCGCGCGCGATGGATGCGCATTTCCGCAACGAGCCGCTTGAGCGCAACATGCCGGTGGTGCTCGCGCTGCTCGAGATCTGGTACGTGAACTTCTTCGGCGCCCAGACCCGCGCTGTGATCCCCTACAGCGAGGACCTGCGCGATTTACCGGCCTACCTGCAGCAACTCGAGATGGAATCGAACGGGAAACGCGTGGATCGCGACGGGAACGAAGTCGACTACGCCACGGCTCCCGTCGTCTGGGGCGCATCGGGGACACCTAGCCAGCATTCCTTTCATCAGCTGCTGCACCAGGGGACCCATTTCATCCCGGTGGATTTCATCGTGATCGGACGGAACGGGGAATCGTCCACCGGGCAGGCGGCGCTCGTTGCCAATGCGCTCGCCCAGGGCGCAGCCCTCGCCTTCGGCAACCCCGCGCCGGGCGCGCCGTACAAGGCCCTCCCGGGCAATCGCCCTTCGAGCACCCTTCTTCTCGAGCGTCTCACCCCGCGCGCGCTCGGCGCGCTCATTGCGCTGCATGAACACAAGGTGTTCGTCGAGGGCGTTATCTGGAACCTGAACAGTTTCGACCAATGGGGGGTGGAGCACGGCAAGAACCTGGCCCGCACGCTGCTGTCGAGGCTGCTCGACGGCGAAAACACGGGCGGACTCGATGCCTCCACGCGGGCACTGCTCGCGCGGCTGCGAAAACGCGATTGACTCGGGCCGCGGCGGGACTTACGCTGACGCAAACGGAGATCATCATGAACGAAGACACCTTCAACCTCAGCATCCGAAAGTTTCTGAAGATGGTCGGGGTGAGTTCCCAAAGGGAGATCGAGCAGGCGGTGTCGAAGGCGCGCGGCGGCGGCGCGATCAAGGGCAACGAGAAGTTCCCCGCCTCGGTCACGCTCGATGTCCCCGGTCTCAAGCTCTCGGTACGGTTCGACGGCAAGATCGAACTCGAATAGGCGCGAGGAGACGCCTTGAACAAGCCCCGCGAATTCGACGCCGTGCTGCTCGAGGAGATGCGGGCGCTGCTCGGCGATCGCGCCACGACCTCACGGGGCGTGCGCGAGCATCACGGCAAGGATGAGTCGTACTTTCCGTACGCGCCGCCCGATGCGGTGGTATTTCCCGAATCCACCGAGGAGGTGCGCGACATCGTCGATCTCTGCCGGCGCCACAAGACGCCGATGATCCCTTACGGCATCGGCACCTCGCTCGAGGGCCACGTGCTCGCCATCCACGGCGGGGTGTGCATCGATCTTTCCCGCATGAACAAGGTACTCACCGTGCACGAAGCCGACATGGACGCGGTGGTCCAGGCGGGCGTGACGCGGAAGCAATTGAACGAGCACATCCGGCATACGGGTCTTTTCTTCCCCGTCGATCCCGGAGCCGACGCGACGCTGGGCGGAATGGCCGCGACGCGCGCATCGGGCACGAACGCCGTGCGCTACGGCACCATGCGCGAGAACGTGCTCGCGCTGACCGTCGTGCTCGCCGATGGCCGCGTCATCACGACTTCGCGCCGCTCGCGAAAATCCGCCGCGGGCTACGAGCTCACGCGGCTCTTCGTGGGATCGGAGGGGACGCTCGGAATCATCACCGAGATCACCGTGCGCCTCTACGCCGTCCCCGAAGCGATGTCCGCGGCCACTTGCTCCTTTCCCGACATCGCCGGCGCGGTGAATACGGTGATCCAAACCCTGCAGGCCGGGATTCCGATCGCGCGCAGCGAAGCGTTGTGCGCGACGACCATGAAAGCCATCAACGCCTACTCGAAGACGCATTACCGAGAGCAGCCGGCGCTTTTCCTCGAATTCCACGGCACCCAGGCGGGCGTCGAGGAGCAGGCGAAGCTGGTGCAGGACATCGCGCACGAGAACGGCGGCATGGATTTCGAGTGGACGACGAAAGCCGAAGAGCGCAACCGGCTCTGGACGGCGCGCCACCAAGCGTATTTCGCCTGCCTGCAGCTGCGGCCCGGCTCGCGCGCCGTTTCGACCGATGTGTGCGTTCCGATTTCGCGACTTACGGAGTGCATCGTGGAAACTTCGCAGGATATTTCGCGCGCATCGATGCCGATACCGCTCTTCGGTCATGTGGGTGACGGAAACTTCCACTGTGAAATTCTCATCCGGCCCGATAACGAAGCCGAGCTTGAAGAGGCAAAACAGTTCAACGAGCGCGTCGTGAACCGCGCGCTTGCCATGGAGGGCACCTGCACCGGCGAGCACGGCATCGGCTTCGGCAAGATGCGGTCTCTGCGCAAGGAGCTGGGAGAGGCGGTCGATCTCATGGCGAGCTTGAAACGCGCCATCGACCCGGAAAACCTGATGAATCCCGGAAAGGTCGTCGCCCTTTAGAGCTTCAGAAAGTTCTCGCGGTAGTACTTGAGTTCCTCGATCGACTCGTAGATGTCTGCGAGCGCCTCGTGCTTGCCCTGCTTGACGAGCCCCTTCGCGATTTCGGGCTTCCAGCGCCGCGCCAGCTCCTTCAAGGTGCTGACATCCAGGTTGCGATAGTGAAAATAGGCTTCCAGACGCGGCATGTAGCGCGCGAGGAAGCGGCGGTCCTGGCAGATCGTGTTGCCGCACATGGGCGAAGTCCTGCCTGGAACGTGTTGCGCGAGGAACGCGAGCATTTGCTCCTCCGCCGCAGCCTCGGTCAGCACCGAGGCCCTCACCTTGTCGGTCAGTCCTGAGCGCGCGTGAGTGCTCTTGTTCCAGTCGTCCATGGCATCGAGGACCGCATCGGGCTGGCGCACGACCAGGACCGGCGCTTCGGAGACGGTGTTCAACTGCGAATCGGTTACGACGATCGCGATCTCGATGATGCGGTCCCTGTCCGGATCGAGTCCGGTCATTTCCATGTCCAACCAGAGAAGGTTGTTCTGGTCTTGCGCCATGCCGCTTTTCCGTGAGCCTCTGTGTAGAATGACATTGTCGCATAACCGCTTTCGTTCAATGCATTGGTTCACCGTCGTCTTTCTCGCTGCGATCGCGCTCACCACGGTCGTGCGCCTGTGGCTTTCGCGGCGCCACATCCGGCACGTCTTGGCGAACCGCAACGCCGTTCCGGCAGAGTTTGAGGGCCGCATCGCGCTCGCGGCGCACCAGAAGGCGGCCGACTACACCATCGCCAAGGCGCGATTTGGTCAGCTGGAAACACTTGCTGCAGCGGCGGCGCTGCTTGCGTTCACTCTCGGCGGCGGACTGCAGTTCATCTCCGAGGCTTGGGAAAGGGTGTTCGAAGCCGGCGGTTACGCGCACGGCATCGCGCTGATTGCTTCGGTCGCGCTTATTTCGGGGGTGATCGATCTCCCTTTTGCTCTCTATCGCACCTTCGTGATCGAAGCGCGCTTCGGTTTCAATCGCACGAGCCTGACCTTGTTCGTCGCCGATCTGGCCAAGCTCACCGCGCTTTCAGTGTTGGTCGGGATCCCTCTCGTCCTTCTGGTGCTCTGGCTCATGGCGAAAATGGGCGAAACCTGGTGGCTTTATGTGTGGCTCACCTGGGTGGCGTTCAACCTGCTCATAGCCATGATCTACCCGACGCTGATCGCCCCGCTCTTCAACAAGTTCTCGCCTCTCGAGGACGCGGCGTTACGCAGCCGAATCGAATCCCTGCTCGCCAAATGCGGATTTCGCTCGCGAGGGCTATTCGTGATGGACAGCTCAAAGCGTTCCAGCCACGGCAACGCCTATTTCACCGGCTTCGGCGCGGCGAAGCGCATCGTGCTCTTCGACACGCTGGTATCGCGCCTCGCCCCGCCCGAGATCGAGGCGGTGCTCGCCCATGAGCTGGGACATTTCTCGCGCCGTCACGTGTGGAAGCGCATGGCCCTGCTGTTCGCCGTGAGTCTTGCGTTCTTGTGGGTGCTGGGGTGGTTGATCGGGCGGGAGTGGTTCTTCACGGCTCTGGGTGTACCCGCGCAGGGTACGGCGATGGCTCTCGTGCTCTTCTTCATGGTCGCGCCGGTGTTCACGTTTCTATCGCACCCGCTCGCGAGTCTGTACTCGCGCCTGCACGAATTCGAGGCGGACGCCTACGCGGCAAGAGTCGCCGACCCGCGCGACCTCGTGCGTGCTCTGGTCAAGCTGTACGAGGACAACGCGGCGACCCTTACGCCCGACCCCCTGCACTCGGCTTTCTACGATTCGCACCCGCCGGCGATGCTGCGCATCGCGCGCCTGCAAACTCTTCAAAACTAGGAGGCGAATATGTCGACGCTCACCGCAAAGAAATGCCGACCGCTGCCCGCCGGAACGCCGGCCCTCACTCGGGCGCAGATCGACACACTCCTCAAGGAAGTGCCCGGCTGGGCGTACGACGGCAAGGTGATCGCGAAGAGCTGGTCTTTCAGGAATTACTACGAGACGATGGCGTTCGTGAACGCGGTCGCCTGGCTCGTGCATCGCGAGGACCATCACCCGGACATGAGCGTCGGCTACAACCGCTGCCGGGTGGAATTCAGCACGCACTCGATAGGCGGAATCTCCGAGAACGATTTTATCTGCGCGGCAAAGATCGAAGCGCTCGGGTCGATTTGAGCTGTGCCGGGGAAGCGATTGAAGACGATTTTTTCCTCGCTTAATCTGGTCGAGGTGCATCATCTCAAGAACCTGCTTCAGTCGGCGGGCATACGCTGCCGCATCAGGAACGAAGATCTGGTGCGCCTTGCCGGCGAGGTTCCCTTTCCCGAGTGCGCCTTACAGCTCGTGCCGGAGCGCGAAGAGGATTATCCGGCTGCGGAGAAGCTTCTTGCAGAATTTCTCCGACCGCAGCTGCGGCCGGTCAAGCCTTGGCGCTGTCCTGACTGCGGCGAAATGATCGAAGGGCAGTTCACAGCCTGCTGGAAATGCGGCGGTAACCGCTGAGCACCGTCACGTCGCTAGGTCGATGCCCCGGCGAGCGCGATCAGCAGCAACAAAAGCAGCCACACCACGAGCGCGCGCCAAACCAAGCCGACCGTGCTGTCCAGGTGGCCGGTATCGGCCGGGTCGCCCAAGCCCAGCTCCGGCCGGTCGACGACTTCTCCTCCCGCGAGGATCGGCATCCCGAGCCTCACCCCGATCGCCCCGGCTCCGCTCGCGAGGACGATTCCGAGCGCAGGATCCGGCCAATTTGCGGCCTGCGTGCGCCAGCAGTACACCGCGTCCTCGAAGTCGCCCACCACGGCAAAGGCGGCAGCCGTGAAACGCACCGGCAGCCAGTCGAGTGTGGCGAACGCGCGGCGCGCAAAACGGCTGAAGCCCTCCAGCTCCGGCGAGGCCCTTTCGCCCCAGCGGCCGTCAAGGAACATCGAGAGTCGGTACAAGATCGCCCCCGTCGGCCCCGGCAGGAGCACGAACCAGAAAACCACCCCGAAGACATGGCGGTGCGACGCGACCAGCGCTTCTTCGATGGCCAGGCGCGTAATCGCCTCGCGGTCCAGATCGGCGCAGCTCGCGTGGCGCCAGGCCGAGAGGATGTCGCGTGCCTTTGCGAGATCGTTCTCCTTGAGGGCGAGATGAATGTCGGTGAAATAGTGGCTGCGCTGGCGAAATCCCATCGTGAGATAGAGCGCCGCAATGTTGAGCACAAGCGCAAGGAGAGGGCTTGCGCCGTACGCGGCTTTGTAAACGAGCCAGGCCCCGAGCACTGCAGGCGGCACCGCGATCAGCCAGGCGATGGCGCCTTGCCGAGTTTCACCGGCATTGAAAAGCCCCTCGAGGAATGTCGCATAACGCGCCAGGAGTGCGTACAAATAGCGGCGGTCGGCAAGCGGACGCCACTGCTCGAGCAGGAGCGCCGCGACGAGGGAGAGGAGGCTCATGGCTTCGATTCGTGATGCCCGGACAATCAGCCTTTCAGGAAGGAATGCAAGTTCATGAGCATCCCGGCCGTCGCTCCCCAGATGTAGTACTGTCGATACGGAATGGCGTAGTAATGGCGCTCGCGGCCTTCGTGTACGACGCTGTTGCGCTGGTGGTTCGCGGGATCGAGCAGGAACTCGAGGGGCACTTCGAACACTTCGGCCACCTCGAA
>DASPWT010000164.1:0-6551 GCA_035637655.1 Burkholderiales bacterium
ACCGCGATCATCGTCGGCGCCGGGCAGGGCCCGGGCACCGGCATGGGCAACGGCCGCGCCACCGCGCTGCGGTTCGCGCAGGAAGGCGCGAAGGTCATGGCGGTGGATCGCGAGCTCGGGCTGGCGGAGGAAACCGCGGCGATGGTGCGGCACGCGGGCGGCGATTGTTTTGCCTTCGAGGCGGACGTCACCAGGGAATCGGCGATGGCGGCGATGATCGCCGAGGCGAAAAAGCGCTGGGGGCGGATCGACGTCCTGCACTACAACGTCGGGGTCAGCATCGCCGGCGGCGACGCGCCGCTGCTCGAGCTGACCGAGGGCGCCTTCGACAACATCGTCGCCGTCAATCTGCGCGGCGCGGTGATGGCCTGCAAGCACGCGGTCCCGGTGATGAGGGAGCAGCGGGCCGGCTGCATCCTGATGATCTCGTCGCTCGCCGCGATCGAGAAGTATCCCTACGTCGCCTACAAGGCGACCAAGGCGGCGATGATCGCCTTTACCGAGCAGGTGGCGATCCAGAACGCGGAATACGGCGTGCGCGCCAACGCGATCCTGCCCGGATTGATGGACACGCCGATGGCGGTGGACACTCGCGCGCGCCAGACCGGCAAGAGCCGGGCCGAGGTCGCCGCGATGCGCGACGCGCGCGTGCCGCTGCGCCGCAAGATGGGCACCGCGTGGGACGTCGCGAACGCCGCGCTGTTCCTTGCTTCCGACGAGGCCAACTTCATCACCGGCGTCTCGCTGCTGGTGGACGGCGGCGGCGCGCTGGACATCGGCCACTGAGCTTTCTTCAAGCCGCGTCCGGACGGAGAAATCAGCGCGGCAACGAGGATGTTCGTGTCGAGAAATGACGCGCACCGGCTATCTGCGCCGGCGTCGTGACCTGCTCTGGCTTCGGATCCGGACGAGCGCTTCGTCGACGATGGCTTGCAACCGGGAATAGGGCAGGTCCTGATTGCGGGCCTTGAGCGCCGCGGCCGTCTGAGCGAGCACCTCTTTGCGCGCCGCCCGCTCGACGACCTTGGACAGCAGAAAATCCCCGGCGCTGCCGACCTTCCAGCCGGCCGCGCGCAGTCTCTTCAATTTCGTGGCGTTCATGGAAACTACTCCTTTTGTCGAGGCGTAGCGTCGCCTTCCGAACACGTCGAGAATCACGGATGTATTTGAATGAATTTGTATTATCGTAGCGCGACTACGATAATTCTAACCTGTCGAAATGATACCTCTTTCAAGCTATTAGAATAATAACTATAATCGTAGCGTGGCTACGACTACTCAGAGCAAGTTAAAAACTGTATACACCCGTCTGCCTGCGGGCTCGCCGATCACCTCGGCACAGCTCGCGGAGATGGGGATCTCTGCAGACCTCGCGGTTCACTACGCCCGCTCGGGATGGCTCAAGCGGCTCGCGCGGGGGGTTTATTGCCGGCCCGGCGAGTCGCTGTCGCTGCACCCGAGTCTCGTCGTGCTTGAACGGCAGATCGAAGGTCTTCACGTCGGAGGCAAGACGGCGCTGGAGTGGTACGGCCTGCGCCAGTACGTCTCGCAGAATCCGGTGTTGCATTTGTACGGCTGGATGACCGCGCGCCTTCCCGATTGGTTCGTTCGGCACTTTCCTGCCGAGTATCACCGCAAGCGGCTGTTCGATGAGACGGCCAAGAAGCTGCTCAATGTGGGCCGCTTCGA
The DNA here is from genome assembly GCA_035637655.1 of Burkholderiales bacterium. Classification (GTDB taxonomy): domain Bacteria; phylum Pseudomonadota; class Gammaproteobacteria; order Burkholderiales; family SG8-39; genus VBDM01. Next base: position 1,690 of record DASPWT010000164.1, read on the forward strand.
GGACCGCGAGGGCGCGCCGCGCGTCTCGTCGCCGGAACGCGCGTTTCTGGAGCTACTCGACGAGGTGGGCGTCCGGCAGCCGCTCGAGGAGGCGAGGGAGATCGCCGAAGGTGCGTACAGCCTGCGCGCCGAGGTGCTGGTGGATCTGCTCAAGCGCTGCACCAGCGTCAAGACGGTGCGGTTGTGCCTCGCGCTCGGGCGCGAGCTTTCGCTGCCGTGGGCCGGCGAGCTCGACGCGGCGGCTCTGCCCAAGGGCAGCGCCCGGCCGTGGATATCGAAGTCCAAAAACGGTCTGCTGGTGCTCAAGGCGTGAACCAGGTTTTTATCGATACCGCGCGGCTGCTGACCCAGGTCGCACCGCTGGTGTTCGCGGACAAGGTGTTCGCGCTGAAGGGCGGGACCGCGATCAATCTTTTCGTGCGGGACATGCCGCGCCTCTCCGTGGACCTGGACTTGGTGTTCGTCGATCACCGTCTCGAACGGGAGGACGCGCTCGCGAGGATCAACGAGGCGATCCGCAGCGCGGTCGAGCGGCTCAAGAAGCGCGGCTTTCAGACGCACGCGGCGACCGCGGCCGACGCCGGCGAAACCAAGCTCTTCGTGCGGCGCGACAAGCTCGAAGTGAAGGTCGAAGTGAATTTCGTTCTGCGCGGGACGCTGCACCCGATTCGCCAGTCATCGCTTACCCCTAACGCGAAAGAGGCGCTGCTGGCCGATCTGGAGCTGCCCGTCGTCTCGCTGGAAGACCTCTACGGCGGAAAACTCGTCGCCGCCATGGATCGGCAGCACCCGCGCGACCTGTTCGACGTCATGCAGCTCTTTCTCCACGAAGGAATCACGCCGGGAATCCGGCGCAGCTTCGCGGCCTATCTCGCGTGCCACAATCGCCCGATCCACGAGGTGCTTTTCCCGACCCTTCGCGACGTCTCCGGCGACTACGACAATACTTTCCGGGGGATGACCGCGGAGCCGGTGGAATTGAAAGCTCTGCTGGCTGCGCGGGAACGCATGCTCGCCGAGCTGCAAGGGGGTCTCGATGCCGATGAGCGGAAATTCCTGCTATCGCTCGCCCGCAACGAGCCGGACTGGGCTTTGCTCGGAATCGAACACCTCGATCAGCTGCCCGGCATCCGGTGGAAGCTCTCGAATCTCGAGCGCTTGGCGAAAGCGAACCCGGGGAAGCTCAAGGCGCAAGCGGAAAAACTGGAGGGGCTGCTCGAAACCGGCAGTCATTGATCGCACGACATCGCCGGACGCCGTGCACGGCGCCGCGCGGATCGACTATGCTTTTGCGCGTGGCGTCCGCCGGGGCGTAATCGAGCCCGTACGCAAATTGACATGGTAGTTTCTTCTGATCTCGGCGAACCCGAACTCTTTGAGCTTTTTCAGGAATGCCCTTTTTTTCCTTCTCAAGATCCAATCCGAGAACAGGATCTCCGGAACCCTGGTGAATCCGACGATGGTGATCCCTGCAATCACCACAAGAAGCCCGACCGCCAGGCAGATGAGGAACCATTCGATCCCGAGCCTCGGGACCAGAAACAGATTCCCGAACTCGAGCGCGAACACGACCGCGACGAACGCTTCGATTATAAGCCGCCGGGACTGGAGTTCCGAGCTCTTCGCGGCGCTCATGCACTCGTTCAACGGCATCATCTCCCGGCCCGCCTCGTACTCGGCGCTCTGCTTTGCGACCATTGCGGCCCGCGCCTTGCGCTCGCGCAGCCGCCGCAGCGCAACCGCGACGGACACTTCGGGCTTTTCCCCTCCGGAGGATTCCATTTCCAGCGTCTCCCCTTGGCCACCGGCCAATTCTAAGGGTTTTTACGACCGCAGGGAGACGCAGCACGAAGTCTCCACCCCCTACAAACGCGGCGGGTCGAAGTCTAGCAACGGCGCGATCGACGCCGCATCGCCCGGGAGCTACGTTGAGGTCGAGATACCGTACGGTGTCGCCTCAAGGCGACACTTGAGCATCGCGGCTAGCGGATTTCCCCTGCTTCAGCTCGCTTCGATCACCCGCCAACGCGCCGTAACAAAGTAAAATCCGCCCGATGTTCGATCGCGCAAAATTCTGGCGATACCTCCGCTTCGCCTTCCTCACGCTCGCCCTGCTCGCGGCCGGGTTCACGCTGTATCTCGACATCCGCGTGCGCAGTGAGTTCGAGGGACGGCGCTTCGCGCTGCCGGCGCGCATTTACGCGCGGCCGCTGGAGTTGCACGCGGGGTTGCGCATCGCGCAGATCGACGTGGTACGCGAGTTGCAGGAGGCGGGCTACGGCCAGGGGCCGCGCGAGGGCGATCCGGGCTGGTTTGCGAACGACAACGACTGGCTCGAGGTCGCGGTGCGGCCGTTCGTGTTCTGGGACGGGATGCAGCCTGCGAAGCGCGTGCGCGTGGCCTTCGACGGCGGCGCGATCAAGGCGGTGCAGGACGCAGAAGGGCGCGACCTGCCGTTCGCACGGCTGGAGCCTTTGCCGATCGGCGGTATCTATCCCGCGAACAACGAGGACCGCGTGCTGGTGCGGCTCGCCGAGGTGCCGAAGCAGATGGTGCAGGTGCTCATCGCGAACGAAGACCGCAATTTCTACGCTCACCATGGCTTCGACCTGCGCGGCATCGCCCGCGCGGCTTTCTCTTTCCTCCGCGGCCACGGCCTCCAGGGCGGGAGTACGCTCACCCAGCAGCTGGTGAAAAACTTCTTTCTCACGCCCGAGCGGACGATCTCGCGCAAGGTCACCGAGCTCATGATGGCGGTGCTGCTCGAGATGCACTACGACAAGGACGAGATCCTCGAGACGTATCTGAACGAAATCTACCTCGGCCAGGACCGCGACCGCGCCATCCACGGCGTGGGCCTCGCCTCGCTCTTCTACTTCGGCAAGACGGTCGAGCACCTCACGTTCGCCGAGAGCGCGCTCCTCGTCGGCATGGTGAAGGGCCCGGCCTTCTACGACCCGTTCCGCAACCCGCAGCGCGCCCTGGAGCGCCGCAACCTCGTCCTGCGCGAGACCAAGGACCGGGGATTCGCAACGATGGAGGAGTACTCGAAGGCGCGCGCCGCGGACCTGGGCGTCAACCAGAAAGCCGCGATGGGCACCTCGCCCCACCCGGCCTTCCTCGATCTCGTGCACCGGCAGTTGCGGCGCGACTACGACGAAGCCGACCTGCGCTCGGAAGGCCTGCGGGTCTTCACCACGCTCGCCCCGCGCGTGCAGCAAGCGGCGGAGCGGGCGCTCGAGCGCAAGATCGCGCAGTTCGACCGGGGGAAGATCTTCGGCGAGCCGGGCCTGGAAGGCGCGGTCGTGGTCACCGACACCCAGTCGGGCGAAGTGCAGGCGCTGGTCGGCGGGCGCGACGTGCGCTTCCGCGGCTTCAACCGCGCCCTGGACGCCGCGCGCCCCGTGGGCTCGCTCCTGAAACCCGCGATCTACCTCACGGCGCTCGCCGATCCTGCGCACTACACCCTCGTGACGCCGATCGACGACGGGCCTTTCGTGTGGAAGAGCCGCGGCGCTCCGGACTGGGAACCGACGAACTACGACAAGACCTTCCACGGCGCAGTGCCGCTGCGCACCGCGCTCGCGCACTCCTACAACGCCGCGACCGCGCGCCTCGGGACCGATATCGGCGTCGAGAAAGTCCTCGCCACCATCAAGCGACTCGGTATCGAGAGGCCACTCAACCCATTCGCGTCCACTCTTCTCGGCGCGGCGGACCTCTCCCCGCTCGAAGTGGCGCAGATGTACCAGACCATCGCGAGCGGCGGATTCCGCACCCCCTTGCGCGCGATCCGCGAGGTGACGACCCAGGACGGGCGGCCGCTCAGGCGCTACGCGCTCGCGGTGGAGCAGGCGTTCCCGCCCGAGACCATGTACCTCATCACCGCCGCGATGCAGGGCGTGGTGCGCGAGGGCACCGCGCAGTCGCTCAAGAACTGGCTGCCGCCCGAGAACGCCGTCGCGGGCAAGACCGGCACCACGACCGAGCAACGCGACGCCTGGTTCGCTGGATTCACCGGCGACCATCTGGGCATCGTCTGGATAGGCTACGACGACAACCGCGCGGCGCGGCTCTCGGGCGCGGGCGCGGCGCTGCCGGTGTGGGGCGAAATGATGGCGGCGCTCGCTCCGGAGCCGCTCGCGCTGCCCAAGCCGGACGGAATCGAGAACGTGCTGATCGACCCGCAGAGCGGATTGCGCGCAGACTTCGCCTGCTCGGGCGCGGTGGAGCTGCCGTTCGCTCTAGGCTCGGCGCCCGCGGAGCGCGCTCCCTGCGCATCCGCCGTGGGCGTCGCCGTCGAGCAGGTGAAGCAACAAGCGAAGAGCTGGCTGCAGCGCCTGTTTGGAAGATGAGCGCAGTTGAGCGGAAAATGAGCATCCGATGAGAATCATCCTTGCCTTCCTGGCCGTCGTCATTGCCGGCTGCGCGACCGTGGTGCGCGAGTTCGGGCCCGAGCCGGCTCCGGAGCCCGCTCCTTTGCCTGCGCCCGCCCGCACCGAGAACCTGGCGATCGCCGGCCTCCTGGACGGCGCGCGCGCCGATTCCGCGGCCGGGCGCCTGGCGAATGCTGCGGCCTCGCTCGAGCGCGCGCTCAGGATCGAGCCGCGCAATCCGCGCCTGTGGCAGGAGCTCGCGCGCTTGCGACTGAAGCAGGGCGACTACGCGCAGGCCGAGAGCACCGCCGCTCGCTCCAACTCCTGGGCCGGGAGCGACAATGCCCTGCGAGCGGAAAATTGGCGCCTTATCGCGCACGCGCGCGAGGCGCGCGGCGACGCCGAAGGCGCCCGGGCGGCGCTCGAGGCGGCCGAACGGCAAAGATGAAACGCGGCGCGCCCGGGCTGCTTCAGCCCGGCGCGGAC
>DASPWT010000165.1:0-13247 GCA_035637655.1 Burkholderiales bacterium
CTGAAAACCAATCAAAGCCACTGGCGAAAGGCGCATCGCTCGTTGCCCGCGGCCACAGCACGTGCCAGGCGAAGAACAATGCGAGATTCAGGATCACGCCGACGACAGCGGCGGTAATGCCGGTGAGCGGCGCGGTGAACTGAAGGTTGCCGTGCGTCGACTCGACCAGCGGCCCTCCGAGCAGAATGAAAAGAAACGAAGGAAGGAAAGTGAAGAACGCGGCGACGAGCGCGCCGGCGCATCCCGCGAGGGCCAGGGCTTCTGGACCGAACGCCGCCTTGGTCCAGGCGCCGACAAACCCGACAAAGGCGACCACCATGATGAGCGGCCCCGGCGTCGTTTCTCCCAGCGCGAGCCCGTCGATCATCTGCGCCGCGGTGAGCCACTGGTAGTGCTCGACCGCGCCCTGGTAGACGTAGGGCAGCACCGCGTAGGCGCCGCCGAAGGTGAGCAGCGCCGCCTTGGTGAAGAACCAGCCCATCTGGGCGAGGTCGCTGTCCCACCCGAACAAGGCGAAGAGCGCACCGAGCGCTGTGATCCAGATCGCGAGGAAAATCGCGAGGACGAACGCAAAATGCGCCCAGCGGAAAAGCGCGTGCGAAGGGGTGGGCGTGGCGTCGTCGATCAATGCCGGTCCGTAGCTTTTCCCGGCGCCTTCGTGACCACCGGTGGAAAACTTTTCAGGAGCGATGCGTCCGCCGAGGTAGCCGACGATGCCCGCGACGAGCACGATGTAGGGAAACGGCACGTCGAATGCGAAAATCGCCACGAACGCCGCCAAGCTGATGGTCCACAGCACGGCATTCTTGAGGGCGCGCGAGCCGATGCGGTACGCGGCGAACAGGACGATCGCCGTGACCGCCGGCTTGATTCCGTAGAACAACCCGGCAATCACGGGGACGTTGCCGAAGACGAGGTAGATCCACGTGAGCGCGGCCAGAATGGCAAGCGAGGGAAGCACGAAAAGGGTTCCTGCGATCACGCCGCCCCAGGTACGGTGCATCATCCAGCCGATATAGGTGGCGAGCTGCGTCGCCTCGGGCCCCGGTAACAGCATGCAGTAGTTGAGCGCGTGCAGGAAACGCTTCTCCGAGATCCAGCGTTTCCGCTCGACCAGATCCTGGTGCATGATCGCGATCTGCCCCGTCGGGCCGCCGAAGCTGATGAAGCCGAGCTTGAGCCAATACCGTAGAGCCTCGGAAAAGGATACCGGGGAGGGCCTGGACTGCGCGCGGTCGCTCATGGTGCTGGACTATACTGACCCTTACCTGAACCCGCCAATTTTCCCGACCAGAGAATGAAATCGGCACGACTCGTCCCCAAAATCCGCATACTCATCGGCGCGGTCGTGGCGATCGGTCCGGGGAGGGCCGACCTGCTCGGCACCATCGCCCGCACCGGATCGATCTCGGCGGCTGCACGCGAGATGAAAATGTCGTACCGGCGCGCCTGGCTGCTCGTCGAGGCGATGAACTCGGCGTTTCGTCGGCCGCTCGTCGAGACGCTCACCGGCGGCGAAGGCGGAGGCGGGGCGCGCGTCACGAAATTGGGAGAGGAAGTCCTGCGCCGCTACCGCGCCATGGAATCCAGGGCGGCGCGCTCGGTCGCGCCGGAGCTCAAGCGGCTCTCCCGGCTCATCGCGCCGGCGCGTCGCGCCAGGTAGCTTTGCGTTCGACACGGGTCTCGATTAGAATTCGCGGCGGCGTTATATACCAATGAATATCACGACATCGGATACCCGCCCCGCGATCCGCTTCGATCGCAATGAACTGTCTGGTGCGTTCGGCGACATGGGTACGGACGTGCCGCTCATCATCGGCGTCGCTCTCGCGTCCCATCTCGACGGCGCAAGCGTGCTCATCATGTTCGGCGCCATGCAAATCCTGACTGGCCTCGCCTACCGGATGCCGATGCCGGTCCAGCCTCTCAAGGCGATGGCCGCAATTGTCATCGCTCAACAGACTGCGCCGGAGATTCTGTACGGCGCGGGAATCGCAATCGGCCTCACGATGCTGATACTCGCGTCATCGGGCGCGCTCACGTGGCTGGCGCGCATCGTTCCCAAGAGCGTGGTGCGCGGTATCCAGTTTGGGCTGGGTCTGCAGCTCGCTGCGATCTCCTTGCAGAACTACGTCCGCGCGGAGAGCATGACGGGTTACCTCCTGGCCGGCCTCGCATTTGTCATCGTCGTGCTGCTCTTGGGGAATCGCCGGCTGCCGGCTGCTTTGCCGGTGGTCGCTCTTGGGCTCGCAATTGCGGCGTACAGGCTCGACCCAAGCTCACTGGCGGCAAGCGTGGGCTTGCACCTGCCTTCTCCTCATGTACCGCAATGGTCGGACATAGCTACAGGGTTCGTGGTGCTCGCGCTGCCCCAGATCCCCCTGTCGCTGGGCAACTCTGTTCTTGCCACGCGCCAGCTGGCGCACGACCTCTTTCCCGAGCGCAATCTGACTATCCGTAAAATTGGTGTCACGTACGCCGCCATGAACCTGATCAGTCCATGGCTGGGCGGCATACCGACGTGCCATGGCTCCGGCGGCATGGCCGGCCACTACGCATTTGGTGGCCGTACCGGCGGGTCGGTCGTCATTTACGGCCTGATTTTCGTCGCGCTGGGGCTTCTCTTCGGGTCGGGGTTCGATCACATAGCGCGGGCGTTTCCGCTGCCCATTCTTGGCGTCCTGCTCCTCTTTGAGGCTCTCTCGCTCATCTGGCTCATCCGTGACACGGCTGATTCGCGCTTGGACTTCCCCATCGCTGCGCTCGTAGGATTGATAGCGGTCGGGCTGCCGTACGGCTATTTGGTGGGCATGGTTGCCGGCACCATACTCGCGTGGCTGGGTGCGCGAGTAAACCTCGTAAACATCGACAAGCACTGATTGGAGAACGGTCCATTCATGATCCGAGCATGTCGGAAGCCCTGAGCACTGCGCTCGCGCTGCTGATAGGGCTCGACCCCAAGCTGGTCGAAATCGTTCTTCTCAGCCTGCGCGTGAGCCTGTCGGCGGTCGCGATCGCCGCTCTGCTGGGCTTGCCGCTCGGCGCCGCGATCGCAGTAAGCCGCTTTCCCGGCCGGCAGGCAGTGATCGTGGTGCTGAACGCGCTCATGGGGCTGCCGCCCGTCGTGGTGGGACTGCTCGTGTACCTTTTGCTCTCGCGGGCCGGCCCGTTGGGCGCGCTCGGAATTCTGTTCACGCCTTCGGCGATGGTCGTCGCGCAGGCGATCCTGATCCTGCCGATCATTGCCGCGCTCTCGCGCCAGGCGATCGAGGACGCCTGGCGCGAATACGAGGAGCAGCTGCGCTCGCTCGGCGCGGGCCGCATGAGTGCGGCGCTGACGCTGCTCTGGGACACGCGGTTCTCGCTGCTGACCACGATCCTGGCCGGATTCGGGCGCGCCGCGGCCGAAGTCGGCGCGGTGATGATCGTCGGCGGAAACATCGACGGCGTGACGCGCGTGATGACCACCACCATCGCGCTCGAAACCAGCAAGGGCGACCTGCCGCTTGCGCTCGGATTGGGGATGATCCTGATCGCCATCGTCATCGTCGTGAACGCAGCGGCCCATCTGACCAAGGAGCTTGCGCAGCGGCGCTACGGATGAGCAACGGCGCGATCCTTCCGCTGCGTCTCGCCGACGTGTCGTTCGCTGCCGGCGGACGAACCATCATCGACCGGGTTTCGCTCGAGATCGGGACGGGGCCGAGCACCGTCATCCTGGGCGCGAACGGCGCCGGGAAAAGCGTCCTGATGCGCTTGATGCACGGCCTGCTGAGTCCTTCTTCGGGCCGTATCGACTGGAACGCGCCGGAGCGCCCGGGCGCTCCGAGGAAGCAGGCGATGGTGTTCCAGCGGCCGGTCATGCTGCGCCGCTCCGCCTACGCCAACGTCGCCTATGCGCTGAAGCTCGCCGGAATCCCGGAGCCGCAGCGCGGGGTGCTCGCGCGCGAATCGCTCGAAAGCGTCGGGCTTTCGCACCTCGCGCGGCGGTCGGCTCGCGTGCTCTCGGGTGGCGAGCAGCAGCGGCTCGCGCTCGCGCGGGCCTGGGCGCTGCACCCGGAAGTGCTGTTCCTCGACGAACCTACCGCGAGCCTCGACCCGAGCGCAGCGCGCGAGATCGAGTCCGTGATCAAGGCCTTCGATGCCGCCGGCACGAAGGTGGTGATGGCGACACACAATCTCGGGCAGGCGCGCCGGCTCGGCGACGAGATCCTGTTCATCAACCAGGGGCGGCTCGTGGAGCGCGCGCCAGTCGCGCAATTCTTTTCAAAACCCCAGTCGGCGCAGGCCGCTGCATTCATCAAAGGAGAGCTGCCCTGGGCCTGATCCGAGGGCCGCTTTTGCTTGCTGTGCTGCTCGCCGTCCTGCCTGCCGGCGCGCAGGACAAATACATCGTCGTCGCTTCGACGACATCGACCGAGCAGTCGGGACTGTTCGGCTTCCTGCTGCCAATTTTCCAGAAAAAGACCGGGATCCAGGTGCGCGTGGTCGCTCTCGGCACAGGTCAAGCGCTCGATCTCGCGCGCCGCGGCGATGCCGACGTGGTGCTCGTGCACGCCCGATCGGCCGAGGAGAAATTCCTCGCCGAGGGCCATGGCGTCCGGCGCTTCGACGTCATGTACAACGATTTCGTCCTGATCGGCCCGAAGTCGGATCCGGCGGGAATCTCGGGCGGCAGGGACATCGTCGGCGCCCTGAAGAAGATCAAGGCGGCGAAAGCGCCGTTCGTGTCGCGGGGCGACGGGAGCGGCACGCACATCGCCGAGCTCGATCTGTGGAAGCTGGCGGGGATCGACATCGCAAAGGAGAAGGGGTCCTGGTACCGCGATACGGGGCAGGGCATGGGCCCGGCGCTCAACACCGCGTCGGCGATGAACGCCTACATTCTTTCGGACCGCGGCACCTGGATCTCGTTCAAGAATCGCGGCGAGCTCGCCATCGCGGTCGAGGGCGACAAGCGCTTGTTCAACCAGTACGGGATCATGCTCGTGAACCCGCTCAAGCATCCGAACGTCAGGAAAGACTTGGGCCAGGCGTTCGTCGACTGGGTGATCTCCCCGGAAGGCCAGAAAGCCATCGCCGACTACAGGATCGGCGGTGACCAGCTATTCTTCCCGAACGCGAAGTGAGCAGTCCCGCCCGCTATATCCGCCCGGGAATGACGCCCTGATACAATGACGCGCATGAAGATCTTCGGCTTCGCGGGATGGTCTGGAAGCGGCAAGACCACCTTGATCGAGCAGCTCATTCCGCGCTTCGTCAAACGCGGTCTCAGGGTATCGATGATCAAGCACGCGCATCACAGCTTCGACGTCGACCAGCCGGGCAAGGATTCTTACCGCCACCGCCAGGCCGGCTGCGGCGAGGTCATGGTCGTGTCCGACAGGCGCTGGGTCATCATGCACGAGCTCCGCGGCGAGCAGGAGCCTTCTCTGGAGGACCAGATCGAGCGCATTTCGCCCTGCGATCTGCTGCTCGTCGAGGGCCACAAGCATCATCCTCTGCCGAAGCTCGAAATCTGGCGTAAGGACAACGGCAAGCCCTTGCTGCATCCGGAGGATGCGCACATCGTTGCGATCGCCGCGGATGCGCCGCTTGAAACGAAGCTGCCTCGCTTCGATCTCGACGATCACGAGAGTATCGAAGAGTTCATCTTGAACTACAACGGATTCAGATGAACAAAGGCTTGCTCAACGTCGACGAAGCGCTCGACCAGCTTCTCGCCGGCGCGCGTCCCGTCCCCGAAACCGAGACGGTGCCGACCCTCTCGGCGACGGGCCGGGTGCTCGCGGCCGCGCAGCGCTCGACGATGAACGTGCCGCCTATGGACAACAGCGCCATGGACGGGTACGCGGTGCGTCTCGCGGACCTGAAAGGACCCGAACCCCGGCTCAAGGTCTCCCAGAAAATTCCCGCAGGCTCGACGGGCAAGGCGCTCGCTCCGGGGACTGCGGCTCGCATTTTCACCGGGGCGCCGATTCCCCCGGGGGCGGATGCCGTCGTGATGCAGGAGCATTGCGCGCAGGAAGGCGACGTAGTCGTGGTGAGGAAAATTCCGGCGCGCGGCGAGTGGATCAGGCTCACCGGCAGCGATATCCGTGCGGGCGGGGAAGTGCTTCCCTCGGGAATCCGCTTGCGTCCGCAAGATACCGGGCTCGCCGCGTCGGTCGGCATCGCGTCGCTTCCCGTCCGCCGGCGCGTGCGTCTCGGTCTGTTCTTCACCGGAGACGAGCTGGTGATGCCCGGCGATCCGCTGCCGCCGGGGCGAATCTACAACTCGAACCGTTTCACCCTCAACGGTCTCGCGGGGATTTTCGGGTGCGAGACCCGCGACTACGGGATCGTTCCAGATTCGCTCGCAGCGACGCGGGAAGTGCTGCGCCGCGCGGCCGCGCAGTGCGACGTGATCGTCACGAGCGGCGGCGTCTCGGTGGGCGAGGCGGATTTCGTCAAGCCCGCCGTCGAGGCCGAAGGCGAGCTCCTCATGTGGAAGATCGCCATGAAACCGGGGCGGCCGCTTGCGTTCGGGCGCGTCGGCCGGGCGAATTTCATCGGGCTGCCCGGGAATCCGGTGTCGAGCTTCGTGACGTTTCTCGTATTCGTCCGGCCGTTCCTGCTGAGGACTCAAGGGATCACCGACGTGCAAGCCCATGGGATTCCCGTGCGCGCGGATTTCGACTGGACCGAGCCCGATCTCCGGCGCGAGTTTCTGCGCGTAAAATGGAACGCGCGCGGCGGACTCGATCTTTATCCCACCCAGGACTCCGCGGTGCTGATGTCCACGGCGTGGGCGGACGGCCTGGTCGACAATCCGGCCGAGCATCCCATCCGCGCCGGGGACATGGTGAGGTTCATGCCGTATTCGGAGCTGTATCGATGAAGGTCAAGATCCTTTACCTGGCGAGCTTGCGCGAGCAACTGGGCAAATCCGGCGAAGATCTCGAAATCTCGCCCGCGGCGTCCACGGTCGCGGGCTTGCGCACGCTGCTCATGGGCCGCGGAGGCGCCTGGCAGACGGCCCTTGCCCAGGGCAAGGCCCTGCGCGTCGCCGTCAACCAGGAAATGGCGCAGCCGACGACGCCCGTGAAGCCGGGCGACGAGATCGCTTTTTTCCCTCCGGTAACGGGAGGCTGAAATGCCGGTTCGCATTCAGACTCGGGACTTCGACGCCGGCGCCGAGATCGCGGCGCTCCGGAGGGACGACCCGAAGATCGGCGCGGTGGCGAGCTTCATCGGGGTGTGCCGTGACGGGAACGACGGCGACGCGGTGACCAAGATGACGCTCGAGCACTATCCCGGCATGACCGAGAAGGCGCTCGAGAAGATCGTCGCCGAGGCGAAGCGCCGCTGGGACGTGATGGAGGTGCTCGTGATTCACCGCGTGGGCGAATTGAGGCCCACCGATCAGATCGTGCTCGTCGTGGTCTGCGGGGCGCACCGCGGCGAGGCTTTCGCCGCCTGCGAGTTCATCATGGATTACCTGAAGACCCGCGCGCCCTTCTGGAAGAAGGAGGAAACGCCACGGGGCGCGCGCTGGGTCGAGTCGCGGGCCTCCGACGACGAAGCCGCGCAGCGCTGGGAGCCGCCGAAGTCGAGCGCCGCCTAAAAGCCCGAGCGGCTATCAACGGGAGTATTCATGACCGAAATCTGGGCTTTGGCCGCGCTCTGGCTTGGGCTTGCGTTGCTCGCGGCGCTGCTTTCCATTTGGCTGAGGGTGGCCAATGCGCTCTCCGAAATCGTGGTCGGCACTGTGGCGCAGCTCGTTCTCGGCGCGGCCTTCGGTGCCGCGGTTCTCGGCGCAGATCAGGCCTGGATCAAGTTCCTTTCCGGTGCCGGCGCCATCGTGCTCACCTTCCTCGCAGGCGCGGAGCTGGATCCCGAGGTTTTCAGGCGCAAATGGAAGGAAGCGACCGCCGTAGGTCTGATCAGCTTTTTCGCGCCGTTTTTCGGCTGCGCGGCCGCCGCCCGCTGGTGGCTAGGCTGGGAGGTCGAGGCGAGCTGGCTCGCGGGGGTGGCGATGTCGACGACCTCGGTCGCCGTCGTGTACGCAGTGATGATCGAGTTCGGATTCAACGCCACCGACTACGGCAAGACCGTGCTCGCGGCCTGCTTCATCACCGATCTCGGCACAGTCGTCGCGCTCGGATTGATCTTTGCGCCGTTCACGCTGAAAACGCTGCTGTTCGTCGGAGGACTGGCCGCAGCGGCGCTTGCGCTTCCCTCGCTCACGCCGCGCTTTTTCCGGCGCTTCGGCGGCCGGCCCTCCGAGCTCGAAACAAAGTTTTTGCTCCTGTTCCTGTTCGGGCTCGGCGCGCTGGCCGGCTGGGCCGACAGCGAAGCCGTGCTCCCCGCCTACGTGCTGGGCATGATGCTCGCCGGTACGGTCGGCAAGGACCACGTACTGGTGCGGCGCCTGCGCACGCTTACGTTCGGTTTGCTGACGCCGTTCTATTTCATCCGGGCCGGTTCCTTCGTCTCGGTGCCCGCTCTGATCGCCGCGCCCGCTGCGTTTCTCCTGATGCTCGGCGTCAAGGTCCTGACCAAAATAGCAGGCGTCTATCCCGTGACTCAGGCGTTCCGGTCGCCGCGGAAGGAGGGTATGTACACGACGCTCTTGATGTCGACCGGCCTCACCTTCGGCACCATTTCCTCGCTGTTCGGCCTCTCGCACGGCATCGTCACCCAGGGCCAGTACTCGGCTCTGGTCGCTGCCGTGATAGCAAGCGCGGTCGTGCCGACACTCATCGCCAATATCTGGTTTCTCCCGCGCCATCTGCTCCCGAAGGAATTCAAACAGCCCCTACCGAACCGGGCTTCTGCGTCGGAAGCGCCACGGAGTTGACGCATGTACGGAAAAATTCTTGTCGGTTATGACGGGTCCCAATCCGGCCGGAAAGCCTTCGAGACCGCGCTCGAGCTCGCAGCCAAGTACGGTGCCGAGCTCTTTGTGCTCACGGTGTGCCGGCCGCCCGAGATCGGCGACGACGTGGAAACCGAGGCGGTGATCGAGAACTCCCGACGCTACCATCGGGACTTGCTTGCCGAGCTGGAGGCGCCGGTGGCGGCGAAGGGTGTCAAGGCGCACTTCGAAGTGGGGGTAGGCCATCCGGCCGAGCAGATCATCTACGACGCCGATCGGCAGGCAGTGGACCTCATCGTCGTCGGCGACCGCGGTCGCTCGAAGTTTGCACGCCTCCTCCTCGGCTCGGTGTCCAAGCAGGTCGTGCAGTACGCGGGCCGTCCGGTGATGGTAGTGCGTTAAGGCGATGGTGATCGCCGCTCGGCTGCTTTGTGAAGCTAGGCGCGCCCGGCGAGCCGCAGGTTCGCCTGGGTCAGGCGATCGACCAGCACGCGCATGAACGCCTTGTTGAAACCGACCTGGCAGGCGTCGGTTGCGGCGCGCAAGGCATCGGCCTTGATCTCCATCACCGTGATCTCGCCCGCTGCCGTGATCGTGGTCGTGCGGCGCCCCGTGCGGCCGGCGAAGTAGAGAATCTCGCCGAAGCAGCCCCCCGGCTTGATGGTGTTGAGCTGCTTGCCAAGGAGCGTCACGCCCACTTGGCCGGCAATCAGGAAATAGAAGCTGTCGCCCTGATCGGCCTCCCGGATGATGACGGTTCCAGCGCCCATGGTCTTCCAGCTGCCGATCCGCACGACCTCCCACAGGGCGACGTCGTCGAAGTCCTCGAAAAACGGCATGTCGCGCAGCTCGTTGAACTTCTGGGAATCGGAAGCCGACGCGCCGGAAAGGCGCAGCGTGGTGAAAGCCTGGCTGAGCTCCTTGCCGAACTCGAGCCAGGTCTTGTGGCGGGCGGCTGGATCTTTCTCGATGGCCTTCATCACGATCTGGTCGAGCAGCGGCGCCAGGTCGGGACGCAAAGTCACCGGCCGGGCCGGGACCGTGTTGAGAATGGCATAGCTGAGTCCCGCCTGCGTGTTGGCCTCGTAGGGCAGCCGGCCGGTGAGGAGGCGATACATCACCACGCCCAGCGAATAGATATCGGTCTGGTGGGTAACGTCTTCCATCCGGATCTGTTCCGGAGACATGTAGGCGGGCGAGCCCACGCCGCTGATCTGGGTCGTCTCCTGGCCGAGGCGCTGCTGAAACGAGGCGCCGAAGTCGCTGACCTTGGTGTCGCCCGACTTCGAGAGCAGGATGTTTCCCGGCTTGATATCGCGGTGGATCACCCCGTGCTGGAACGCATACTCGAGCGCGCGTATGCATTTGAAGATGATCTCGACAACCTTGCTGAGGGGCAGCAGGTTGGTGACTTCCGAGTGCGCCTCGAGCGTCGTGCCGGGCACGTACTCCATCACCAGGTAGCTGTGCTCGGGCTCGACCACCGCGTCGAGGATCTCGACGATGTGCGGATGGTTGAGCTTGCCGGCGAGCGCGGCCTCGGCGAGGAACGCCTTGTGCATCATGCGCTCGGTCTGCGGAGTGATGTTCTCGTCGAACAGGAACACCTTGATGGCGACCTCGCGGTCGGCGAACGGGTCGCGCGCAAGGTAGACGCGGCTGGTCGCGCCTCTGCCGATCTCTCGAACGATCGGGTATTTGCCCAGGTGCTCCTGGAGCTCGAACTTCATCGCCATCGGCCGCGTTTGATATGAGTTATATATTTGATATTAGATCGGATCTTGCCGCGTTGCAGTAGGGACTTGAAAACCGGCGTAATCTCCCCACTTGCATCTCAACTAAAGGTTTCAGGGCCGCGGCGAAATGCGCATCGACAAGCTGACCACCAAGTTCCAGCAGGCGCTGGGCGACGCGCAGAGCGTCGCCGTCGGGCAGGACCATCAATTCATCGAACCGCTGCATCTGCTCGCCGCCTTGCTCGACCAGGAGGACGGCACGAGCGCCTCGCTTCTGTCCCGCGCGGGCGTGAACGTTCCGCGGCTGCGCGAGGCGACCAAGCAGGCGATTTCGCGCCTGCCCAAGGTCGAGGGTCACGGCGGGGAGGTGCAGATCTCGCGCGAGCTGAACGGGCTCCTCAATCTCACGGACAAGGAAGCGCAGAAGCGCGGCGACCAGTTCATCGCCTCGGAGCTGTTTCTGCTTGCGCTCGCCGATGACAAGGGCGAGGCCGGCCGCCTGCTGAAGGAGAACGGCGGCAGCAAGAAGGCTATCGACCAGGCGATCAAGGCGGTGCGCGGCGGCGAATCGGTCGGGAGCCAGGAAGCCGAAGGGAGCCGCGAGGCGCTGAAGAAATACACGCTCGATCTCACCGAGCGCGCGCGCTCGGGCAAGCTCGACCCGGTGATCGGCCGCGACGACGAGATCCGCCGCGTGATCCAGATCCTGCAGCGGCGCACCAAGAACAACCCGGTGCTGATCGGCGAGCCCGGCGTGGGCAAGACCGCGATCGTCGAGGGTCTCGCTCAGCGAATCGTCAACGACGAAGTGCCCGAGACGCTCAAGGGGAAGCGCGTGCTGTCGCTCGACATGGCGGCGCTCCTTGCCGGCGCCAAGTACCGCGGCGAGTTCGAGGAACGCCTGAAAGCCGTGCTGAAGGAGCTCGCGCAGGACGAGGGCCGCACCATCGTCTTCATCGACGAGCTGCATACCATGGTCGGCGCCGGCAGGGCCGAGGGCGCGATCGACGCCGGCAACATGCTGAAGCCCGCGCTTGCGCGGGGCGAATTGCACTGCGTCGGCGCGACGACCCTCGACGAATACCGCAAGTACATCGAGAAAGACGCGGCGCTCGAGCGCCGCTTCCAGAAGGTGATGGTGAACGAGCCCTCGGTCGAGGCGACCATCGCCATCCTGCGCGGCCTGCAGGAGAAGTACGAAGTGCACCACGGCGTGGACATCACCGATCCCGCGATCGTCGCCGCCGCGGAGCTCTCGCACCGCTACATCACCGACCGTTTTCTTCCGGACAAGGCGATCGACCTGATCGACGAGGCTGCGGCGCGCATCAAGATGGAGATCGACTCCAAGCCCGAGGTCATGGACAGGCTGGACCGGCGCATTATCCAGCTCAAGATCGAGCGCGAAGCGGTGAAGAAGGAAAAGGACGAGGCCTCGCAGAAACGCCTGACGCTGATCGAGGGCGAAATAGAGAGACTCGAGCGCGAATACGCCGACCTCGAGGAAGTGTGGAAGGCGGAGAAGTCGCAGGTGGCCGGATCGCAGCACATCAAGGAAGAGCTGGAGAAGCTCAAGCTCGAGATGGAGGCCGCGAAGCGCAAAGGCGATTGGCAGAAGGTCTCCGAGCTCCAGTACGGCCGCATGCCCCAGCTCGAAGCGCAGCTGAAGAAGGCCGAGAAGACGCCCTCGGCGCACGAGAGGCCGAAACTGCTGCGCACTCAGGTCGGGGCCGAGGAAATCGCCGAAGTCGTGTCCCGCGCGACCGGCATTCCGGTCTCGAAAATGATGCAGGGCGAGCGCGACAAGCTGCTCGCCATGGAGGAGAAGCTCCACGAGCGCGTGGTCGGCCAGGACGAGGCGGTGCACCTCGTCGCCGACGCGATCCGGCGCTCGCGCGCGGGGCTCTCCGACCCGAACAAGCCCTACGGGTCCTTCCTTTTCCTCGGCCCTACCGGCGTGGGCAAGACCGAGCTGTGCAAGGCGCTCGCGGCGTTCCTGTTCGATTCGGAGGATCACCTGATCCGCATCGACATGTCGGAGTTCATGGAGAAGCATTCGGTCGCGCGCCTGATCGGCGCGCCTCCCGGCTACGTCGGCTACGAGGAAGGCGGGCATCTCACCGAGACGGTGAGGCGCAAGCCCTACAGCGTGATCCTGCTCGACGAGATCGAGAAGGCTCACCCCGACGTGTTCAACGTGCTGCTGCAGGTTCTGGACGACGGCCGCATGACCGACGGCCAGGGCCGCACCGTGGACTTCAAGAACACGGTGGTGGTGATGACTTCCAACCTCGGCTCGCACATGATCCAGCAGATGCAGGGCGACGACCCCGGCCTGATCAAGACCGCGGTCATGGCAGAGGTAAAGACGCAGTTCAGGCCCGAGTTCGTCAACCGCATCGACGAGATCGTCGTGTTCCACGCGCTCGACGAGAAACACATCCGGAACATCGCCAGGATCCAGCTGCGCTACCTCGAGGAGCGCCTCGCAAAGCTGGAAATGAGACTGGAAGTCGCCGACAATGCCCTCGCGCAGCTCGCCAGGGCCGGTTTCGACCCGGTCTACGGCGCGCGGCCGCTCAAGCGCGCGATCCAGCAGAGCATCGAAAACCCGCTCGCGAAACAGATCCTCGAGGGCAGGTTCGCCGCCA
>DASPWT010000166.1:0-19894 GCA_035637655.1 Burkholderiales bacterium
CCCTTCCCTCTTTTGGAGAGGAAACTGGAGACGTGAGTCGCTGCGCGTTCGGTAAGCGTGATCATGGTTCTCAGGCCGCCTTCGCTTCCTTTTCGTCAGGCTGCGCGAGGCCGTGTTTCTTGCGGTAATCGACGATCGCCGCCTTGATCGCGTCCTCGGCGAGGATCGAGCAGTGAATCTTCACCGGCGGCAGCGCCAGCTCCTCTGCTATCTGGGTGTTCCTGATCGTCTCGGCCTGGTCGAGGGTCTTGCCCTTCACCCACTCGGTGACGAGCGAAGAGGACGCGATCGCCGAGCCGCAGCCGTAGGTCTTGAAGCGGGCGTCTTCGATCACGCCCTGCTCGTTGACCCGGATCTGCAGCTTCATCACGTCGCCGCAGGCCGGCGCCCCGACCATGCCGGTGCCGATGTGCTCGTCCGCCTTGTCGAAGGAACCGACGTTGCGCGGGTTCTCGTAATGGTCCAGTACCTTGTCGCTATATGCCATGCTCTACTCCTTTACTTCAATGTGCCGCCCATTGCACGGTATTCAAGTCCACGCCTTCCTTGTACATCTCCCACAGGGGAGAAAGCTCGCGCAGCTTTCCGATCTTGGCGCGCAGGAGTCTGACGGCGTAGTCGATCTCCTCCTCGGTGGTGAAGCGGCCGATGGTGAAGCGGATCGAGCTGTGGGCAAGCTCGTCCGAGCGGCCGAGCGCCCGCAGGACATACGAGGGTTCGAGGCTCGCCGAAGTGCAGGCCGAGCCCGAAGACACCGCCACGTCCTTGATCCCCATGATCAGGGACTCGCCCTCGACGAAGTTGAAGCTGATGTTGAGGTTTCCCGGTATGCGCCGCTCCATGTCGCCGTTGACGTACACCTCTTCCATGTCCCTGAAACCGGCGAGCAGCCTGTCGCGAAGCGCGCGGATGCGCTCGCTCTCGGCCGCCATTTCGAGCTTGGCGATGCGAAACGCCTCGCCCATGCCGACGATCTGGTGGGTCGGGAGCGTTCCCGAACGCAAGCCCCGCTCGTGCCCGCCGCCGTGGATCTGCGGCTCGATGCGCACGCGGGGCTTCCTGCGCACGTACAGCGCGCCGATGCCCTTCGGGCCGTAGACCTTGTGCGCGGTCACCGTCAATAGATCCACTTTCAGCTTCTGCAGGTCGATCGGGATCTTGCCCGCGGCCTGCACCGCGTCGCAGTGGAAGATGATGCCTTTCGAGCGGCAGATCTCGCCGATCTCGGCGATCGGCTGGATCACGCCGATCTCGTTGTTCACCATCATCACCGACACGAGGACGGTGTCGGGGCGCAGCGCCGCCTTGAATTTTTCCAGGTCGAGCAGCCCGTTCTGCTCCGGATCGAGGTAGGTCGCTTCGAAGCCCTGGCGCTCGAGCTCGCGCACCGTGTCGAGCACCGCCTTGTGCTCGGTCTTCATCGTGACGATGTGCCTTCCCTTGCCCTTGTAGAAATTCGCCGCGCCCTTGATGGCGAGGTTGTTGCCTTCGGTCGCCCCGGAAGTCCAGATGATCTCCTTGGGGTCGGCGTTCAGCAGAGCAGCAACGTGCTCGCGCGCCTCCTCCACCGCCTTCTCCGCCTCCCAGCCGAACGCGTGCGAGCGGCTCGCCGCATTGCCGAACTGCTCGGTGAGGAAGGGAATCATCTTCTTCGCCACGCGCGGGTCGACCGGCGTGGTCGCAGAATAGTCGAGGTAGATCGGAAATTTCATCTCGTGCGCGTCCCGTTCAGGCCGAGACCGCGGCTTCCTTGCCGCGTTTGTCCTGAAGCACATTTACCGATTCCTTGCGTGCCGCCTGCTGCGCGACGAGGTCGGAGAGCTTCACCGAATCCAGGTATTCGTACATCTTGTCGTTCAGCTTCGCCCACAGGTCGTGGGTCATGCAGCGCTGCTCGTCGTGGCAGTTTTCCTTGCCGCCGCACTGCGTCGCGTCCAGCGGCTCGTCCACCGCCGTGATGATGTCCGCGACCGATACCTTTTCGAGATTGCGCGCGAGCGTGTAGCCGCCGCCCGGCCCGCGAACGCTGTCGACCAGCGTGTGGCGCCGCAGCTTGCCGAAAAGTTGTTCCAGATACGAGAGCGAGATACTTTGTCGCTGGCTGATGCCGGCGAGCGTTATCGGACCCTTGCCGCCGTGCATGGCGAGGTCCAGCATCGCGGTCACTGCGAATCGTCCTTTGGTCGTCAGTCTCATGGTTGCACCCTGAACGGTTTCGAATACCTGATAAATTTTGTCAAGTATACCCAATCCCGACGGAATTGATCAACTATTTATTGACCACCTTGGGCCCCAGGCGAAGCTGCGTCTGCGTGTCTTCGCGCTCCGCCCGAAGCTCCTCAATCTGATTCAGAATCAACTCGATACGCTCATCCATCTCGACGCTGTGATCGAGCAGGCCCTGCACTGCCTTGGCGAGCGGATCATCCCCTGCCTTGGCTGTCACGGCATAGGCGGAGAACCCCAGCTTCGCCGCCTTCTCCTCGCGGGTCTTGTCCTGCTCGTCCAGAATGATCCGCGCCGGGGTCCCCACCGCGGTCGCGCCTGCGGGAACGTCTTTCACGACCACGGCATTCGAACCGATTTTCGCGCCCTCGCCGATGACGATGGGCCCGAGCACCTTCGCCCCCGCACCGATGACGACGCCCTGCCGGAGCGTCGGGTGGCGCTTGCCCTTGTTCCACGTGGTCCCGCCGAGCGTCACGCCGTGGTACAGAGTGCAGTCATCGCCGAGCTCTGCGGTCTCGCCGATCACCACCCCCATGCCGTGGTCGATGAACACGCGCCGACCGATCTTCGCGCCCGGATGAATCTCGATGCCGGTGAGAAAACGCGAGACGTGCGACACGAATCGCCCGAGCCAGCGCATTTTCATGCGCCAGAACCCATGCGCCAGGCGATGGATCAGGAGCGCGTGAAAACCCGGATAGCAGGTCATGACTTCCCAGGTCGAACGCGCCGCCGGGTCGCGTTCGAACACGCAGGCTATGTCTTCGCGAATTCGGTCGAACATCGGGATTCCGGAGATTGATGCCCGGCATTATCGGAAACCTTAGTGAATTGGTCAACTATTTCCTGGGCGAGCCACACTCGTCCCAGGCCGCGA
Source organism: Burkholderiales bacterium (assembly GCA_035637655.1). Taxonomy (GTDB): domain Bacteria; phylum Pseudomonadota; class Gammaproteobacteria; order Burkholderiales; family SG8-39; genus VBDM01. Next base: position 3,107 of record DASPWT010000166.1, read on the forward strand.
GCATGCCCCGCAGAATGCTGACCTCCACCCGCTCCAGCCGCGCCTTTGCGAACAGCCGGCGCAGACGATGCATGAGCTTGCGCGGGTTGCGCGGGTCCAGGAAGCCGCTCGCGTGGAGGCTGCGCTCCAGGTGCACGTAGAAGCTCTCGATCTCCTCATGCGTCGCGTACTCGATCCGCGGAGCCGCCGCGCCCGGATCGAGCGCCGCCATGCGCACTTCGTACGCCATCACCTGCACGGCTTGCGCGAGGTTCAGCGACTTGTATGCGGAGTCGCTCGGAATGCGCGCGATGCGGCCGCAGCGCATGACTTCCTTGTTGGACAGGCCGACCGTCTCATTGCCGAAGACCAGAGCGACTTCGTCGCGCTGCGCGGCGCGCACCAGCTCCTGAGCCGCGGCGCGCGCGGCTAGCGGCGGATGCGACAGCGCGCGGCTGCGCGCGCTCATCGCCACCGAGAAGCGGGTGCCTTCGAGAGCCGCGTCGAGATCCGCGAAAACCTGCGCCGAGCCGAGCACATCCGCCGCGCCCGATGCCATTGCCCGTGCTTCCGCATCAGGGAATTTCCTGGGCCGCACCAGAACCAGCCGCGCGAGGCCCATGGTCTTCATCGCGCGCGCCGCGGCGCCGATGTTGCCGGGATGCGAAGGTCGCAGTAGAACGACCCGGATTCGAGACAGCGGACCGCCGGTTTTCATACTAGAATCCCGCGTTCAGCAGCACCGCTCTTTTGAATTCCCGGACGAAAAAATGCACCCGATGCTCGGAATCGCGGTCAGGGCCGCGCGGCGGGCCGGCGCGATCATCAACCGCGCCGCGCGCGACGTGGATTTGCTGCCGGTAACGCGCAAGCGGCACAACGATTTCGTCACCGAAGTGGACAAGGCCGCGGAACAGGCGGTCATCGAGATACTGCACCGCGCCTATCCGCACCATGCGATTTTAGCAGAGGAGTCCGGCGCCTCCGCCGGGAACGCGGGCGAGTCCGAGTACACCTGGATCATCGACCCGCTCGACGGCACGACCAATTTCATCCACGGCTTTCCGCAGTACGCGGTCTCAGTCGCCTTGCGGCACAAGGGCCTTCTCACGCAAGCGGTGATTTACGATCCGACCAACAACGAGCTGTTCACGGCGACGCGCGGCCGCGGCGCCTACCTGAACGAGCGGCGCATCCGCGTCTCCAAGCGCGTGCAACTCAACGAGGCGCTGATCGGCACCGGTTTCCCGTTTCGCGATCTCCAGAGCCTCGGCGAATATCTCGCCATGTTCCGCGAGTTCACGCTTCGCACCGCCGGCCTGCGCCGCGCGGGTGCCGCGGCCCTGGACATCGCCTACGTGGCCGCCGGGCGGCTCGACGGATTCTGGGAAATGGGCCTCTCGTCGTGGGACATGGCGGCAGGCGCCCTGCTGGTGCAGGAAGCGGGCGGCCTGGTCGGGGACTTTCGCGGCGAGTCGGGCTATCTCGATTCGGGCCGCATCGTCTGCGGCAACCCGAAGATCTTCTCGCACATGCTCCAAGTCATCGGGCCGCTCGCCGCGAAGCAGTGAAGTCCGCACGCCGCCTGCTCCGGATCCTCGTCGCGGGGTCGATCCCGTGGGCCTTGCCCTTGCAGGCGGCAGAGCTGCGCATCGGCGTCGCCGCGGATGTCACCTCGATGGACCCGCATTTCCTCAGCATCGCGCCGAACATCAACATCGCCTGGCACGTGTTCGACGCGCTCACGCACGTTGACGAGGACGCGCGCCTCATTCCGGGCTTGGCGGTTTCCTGGCGCGCGATCGACGCGACCACCTGGGAGTTCAGGCTGCGACGGGGCGTGCATTTCCACGACGGAGCCGAGCTCACCGCGGAGGACGTGGTGTTCTCGATCGAGCGCACGCTCAAAGTGCCAAGCGGCCAGCTCGGAACCTTCACGCGGCGTATCGTCGCAAAAGAGATCGTCGATCCGTACACCTTGCGGCTCAAAACCGCCACCCCTTACGCGATGGTGCCCTACGACCTCAATTCGGTGTTCATCGCTTCGAGAAAGGCCGCGGCAGGCTCAGGGCCGGAGGACTTCGACTCGGGCAAGGCGATGATCGGCACCGGTCCGTTCAGGTTCGTGCGCTTTGCGCGCGGCGATCGCGTCGAGCTCGCGCGCAACGACGGCTATTGGGGAGCGCAGGGTGGAAAAAGCGCGGCCTGGGAGAAAGTCGTTTTCCGCATCGTGCCCACCGACCCGGCGCGGCTCGCCGGCCTCCTCTCCGGAGAGCTCGACGCGATCGAGCAGGTCCCCACGGCGGACCTGCCGCGCATCCGGCGCGACGCCGGGATGCAGATAGCGCAAAAGGTCTCGTGGCGAACGATTTTCTTCTATCTCGACCAGCATCGCGATCGCGCGCCCGGGCTCACCGACAAGGCCGGCAGGCCGCTGGCACGCAATCCCTTCCGCGACCTCCGGGTGCGGCGCGCGCTCTCCAAAGCCATCAACCGGCAGGCGATCACCGAGCGCTTGATGGACGGAGCGGCGCTGCCGGCCTCGAACCTCGTTTCTCCGCCCGTGTTCGGTCACGCGCCGGACCTCGCGCCCGAGCCCTACGACCCTGAGGGGGCGAAGCGCCTCCTCGCCGAAGCGGGGTATCCGGACGGATTCGCGATGACGCTTTCCGCGACCAACAACCGCTACGTCAACGACGAGCAGATCGCGCAGGCCGTGGCGCAGATGCTCGCGCGGGTCGGCGTGCGCGCGCGCGTCGAGGCGCTGCCCGTGAACGCGTACCTGCCCAAGGGGCGCAAGGGAGAATTCGCGTTCGCGATGTTCGGCTGGGGCTCGTTCTCGGGAGACCTCGCGCTGCGCGCGCTCGTCGCAACCGCCGATCCGGACAAGGGGTTCGGCGCGTTCAACTGGTCGGGGTACTCGAATCCGCGCGTCGACGCGCTGCTCGAGCGCGCTTTTGCGAGCGTCGACGGGAAGCAACGCGAGGCGCTCGCGCGCGATGCGATGCGCCTTGCCATGCGGGACTACGCCGTCATCCCGCTGCACCACCAGGTCACGACCTGGGCGATGCGAAAACCGCTCGCCTACGCGCCGCGCACCGACGAATTCACCTTCGCGCACCACTTCCGGGCCCGATAGCTCCGGATGCTTTCTCACATCGTTCACCGCGTGCTGCAGAGTTTCGGCGTGCTTGCCGTGATGTCGCTCGCGGTGTTCGCCGGCGTGTACGCCGTCGGCAACCCGATGGACATCCTCGTCAACCCGCAGTCCGACCAGAACGAGATCGCGCGCGCCACCGCCGCGCTGGGCCTCGACCGGCCGCTCCACGAGCAGTATTTCATCTTCATCAAGCATGCCGCAGCCGGAGACCTCGGGAGATCCTTCGCCTTCAACGTGCCGGCGATCGGCCTGATCCTCGAGCGCATGCCGGCGACGCTCGAGCTCGCGACCGCGGCGATGCTGATCGCGGTGCTGTTGGGAATCCCCCTCGGGCTCTGGGCGGGCTTGAAGCCCCGGTCCGCCGCCGGCAAGGCCATCATGGCGGGCTCGATCCTGGGGTTCTCGCTTCCGACTTTCTGGGTCGGGCTCATGCTCATCATGGTGTTCTCGGTCTGGCTCGGCTGGCTGCCTACGTCGGGCCGCGGACCGACCGTGAGTCTCATCGGGATTCCGCTGAGCTTTTTCACGCTCGAGGGCCTGCGCCACCTCGTCCTGCCCGCCGCAAACCTGGCGCTCTTCAATCTGTCCCTCCTCATCCGGCTGACCCGCTCGGGAACGCGCGAAGCGATCGAGCAGGACTACGTCCGGTTCGCGCGCGCCAAGGGTCTCACCGAGACCCGCATCGTCGGCGTACACGTGCTCAGGAACGTGCTCGTCCCGGTCGTCACCGTGGCGGGCGTGGAGTTCGGCTCGCTGATCGCGTTCGCCGTCGTCACCGAGTCGATATTCGCGTGGCCCGGAATGGGCAAGCTCCTCATCGATTCGATCAACATGCTCGACCGGCCGGTGATCGTCGGCTATCTGTGCATCGTCGTGACGCTGTTCGTCGCCATCAACCTTTTCGTCGACCTGCTCTACTCGTGGCTCGATCCGCGGGCGCGGCTCGGGGAAACAAGGTGACGCCGGCCCGGCGAATCGCCGCCGAGTTCGCGACGAGCCGCTTCGCGCTTGCAGGCCTCGCGCTGCTCGCGCTGGTGCTGCTCGCCGCGGCGTTCGCACCGTGGATCTCCCCGCAGAATCCCTACGATCTGGCGCGGCTCGACCTGCTCGACTCGCGCCTGCCGCCCGGGGCGCGCTCGGCCGCGGGTGCGATCTATTGGCTGGGCACCGACGACCAGGGCCGCGACATGCTCTCGGCGATCCTCTACGGCCTTCGCACCAGCGTCGCCGTCGGCTTCGCAAGCACGACGCTCGGGCTTGCGATCGGCGTGAGCCTGGGCCTCGCGGCGGCCTGGCTCGGCGGCTGGCTCGAGGCGCTCATCATGCGCCTCGCCGATCTCCAGCTCTCGTTCCCTTCGATCCTCATCGCGCTTGTCCTGCTCGCCGTGCTCGGGCAGGGCCTGGACAAGATCATCGTCGCGCTCGTCGCGGTTCAATGGGCGTATTACGCCCGCACCGCGCGCGCCGCTGCGCTCGTCGAGCGCAGGAAGGAATACATCGACGCCGCGGTCGCGCTCGCGTTTTCCGACGCGCGCATCATCTTCCGTCACTTGCTGCCGAACTGCCTGCCGCCGCTCCTCGTGCTCGCGACCGTCCAGGTTGCCGGGGCGATCACGCTCGAAGCCACCCTCTCGTTCCTCGGCCTCGGGCTGCCGATCACCCAGCCCTCGCTCGGCCTGCTGATCTCGAACGGTTTCAACTATCTGCTCTCGGGCCATTACTGGATCAGCGTTTTCCCCGGAATCGCCCTGCTCCTCGCCGTCGTCAGCATCAATCTGGTCGCCGACCGGTTGCGCGACGTCCTGGATCCGCGCAAGCGGCGTTGAGCCTTATACTGTGGACACCCAGGAGGAGAGACCATGAGAGTACTGCAGAAAATCGCGGTTGCGACAGCGCTGCTCGCCGCGGCCGGCGCGGCCCCGGCGCAGGGATCCAAGCCGCTGGAGGTGATCGCATTCGGCGGCGGCGGCAACTGGCCGATCTGGGCGGCGCAGGAAAAAGCGCTCTTCGCAAAGAACGGCATCGCCGTAAAGCTTTCCTTCACGCCGAATTCCGTCGAGCAGATCCGCAACCTGATGAACGGGACTTACGACCTCGGCACCACCGCGTACGACAACGTCGTCGCCTACCAGGAAGGGCAAGGGGAGACCGAGCTGACTACGCAGCCCGACCTGTTCGCCTTCATGGGCGGCTACTCCGGGTCGCTGCGCTTCGTCACCCAGCCGGACATCAAGACCTATGCGGATCTCAAGGGCAAGACTCTCGGAGTGGATGCGGCGACCACCGGATTCGCGTTCATCCTCTACAAGCTCGCGGCGCTGAACGGCCTTTCGTCCGCCGACTACAAGATCGAACGCCTGGGCGGAACGCCCGCGCGCGTGCAGGCGATGATGGAAGGCAAGATCGCCGGAACCATGATCAGCTCTCCATCGGAAATATTGCCCGAGTCCAAAGGCTACACGCGCCTCGGCGACACGACCACGACCTTCGGTCCGTATCAGGCTTCCATCGGGGTCGCGCGCCGCGCCTGGGCGGCGAAGAACGGCGACCAGCTCACCGCCTTTATCCGCTCGTACGTCGCGGCGATGGACTGGCTGCAGCAGCCGGCGAACAAGGACGAGGCCGTTGCTATCTACATGAAGTACATCACCAGCGCCCCGCGTCCCGCGGCGCAGAAGGCCTACGCAGTGATGTTCGGGGAGAAGGAAGGTTTCCAGAAGAAGGCGAAGATCGACATCGAAGGCTGCCGCACGGTGCTGAAGCTGCGCAGCGAATTCGCCAAGCCGCAGAAGAACCTCACCGACCCGATGAAGTACGTGGACGACAGCTTCTACAGGAAGGCAGTGCAATAGCGCTAAAGGAGACTCAAGACATGTTCATTACGAACCCCGCGGTAAAGGCGGCCCTCGTCGCAACGTTTGCCGCCAGCCTCAGCATCGGCTGCCAGACCACCACCGATCCCTACACCGGAGAAAGGAAGACGACCAGCACGACCCTGGGCGCGCTGATCGGCGCAGGAGCCGGCGCGGCGATCGGAATGATTTCCGGCCACGACGCCAAGCAGCGCAGGCAGCGGGCCCTCGTCGGCGCCGGCGTCGGCGCGCTCGCCGGCGGCGCGGTCGGCAACTACATGGACAGGCAGGAAAGCGAGCTGCGGGCGCTGATGCGCGACAGCGGCGTGACGGTCACCCGCAAGGGCGAGGACATCGTCCTCAACATGCCCGGCAACGTCACTTTCCGCACCGGCAGCGCGGACTTGAACGCGCAGTTCTTCAGAGTGCTCGACGGCGTCGCGCAGGTGGCCAGGAAATACGACAAGACCATCATCGAGATCGCGGGCCACACCGACAACGTCGGCGGCGCGGATTTCAACAGGCAGCTCTCGCAGCGCCGCGCCAGCGCCGTCGCCCAGTACCTGATGAGCAAAGGCGTCACCGAACCGCGCATCATGACCGCCGCGGGCGGCGAGGAGCATCCGATCGCGAGCAATTCGACCGAGCAGGGCCGCGCTGCGAACCGGCGGGTCGAAGTAACGCTCGCGCCGCTGAAGGAAGGCTGAGCCGGCGGGATCTACTCGTACAGCCCGGCGCGCGCCTTGCCGCGGAACACGCGGTAGGCGAACGCGGTGTAGGCGATCAGGAACGGCACCACGATTATCACGCCGGCGAGCATGAATTTGAGCGCGGACGGGTGCGAGGCCGCTTCCCAGATGGTCATGCGGTCCATCACCACGTAGGGAAACAGGCTGTAGGCGAGCCCCGCGAAGGCGAGAGCGAAGATCGCCACCGTGGCCGCGAACGGCGTCCAGTCCGGTTCGCGCGCGCCGCGTTTCATACGCCCCGTCGTGAGCCACACGAACATGCCCGCGGCGAGCGTCGCAAGCGGAAGCAGCATCAGCGCGAGCGTGCGCGGAAAGTCGAACCACTTCGCTTGCACCGTGACACTCACCAGCGGCGTGGCGAGACTCACCAGCGCCACGCCGAGGGCGACCCACAGCAGACCCCAGCGCGCCCAGGCGAGCGCCTTTTTCTGCAGCTCACCTTCGGTTTTCAATATGAGCCAGGACGCGCCGAGCAGCACGTAGCCGCCGCACAGCGACGCGCCCACCAGCATCGCAAACACGTAGTAGCCGAATCCTGGATGAAACCCGGTGATGTAGCGGCCGAGCATCAGCCCCTGCGCGAACGAAGCGAGGAACGAGCCGAACCAGAACAGCCAGTTCCACAGCTCGCGGTGCCAGCCCTCGGCCTTGACGCGGAATTCGAACGCGACGCCGCGCAGCATGAGCCCGATCAGCATCGCCGCGACCGGCAGGTAGAGCGCTCCCAGCACGATTCCGTGCGCCGCCGGGAAGGCGACGAGCAGGATGCCCACGCCCAGCACCAGCCAGGTCTCGTTCGCATCCCAGAACGGCCCGATGGCGGCGACCATCAGTTCCTGCTCGCGCGGATCCGCCGCGGGCATGAGCATGCCCACGCCCAGATCGTAGCCGTCGAGCACGACATACATCAGGATCGCCAATCCCATGAGGGCGGCGAAGACGAGCGGCAGGTCCAGGCTCATGCGTGTGCGCCTTTGCCCGCCAGGTGCGTCAGCACCACCATGTAGGCGAGCAGCATCACTGTATACGTGATGATGTAGGCGGTGAGGCTCGCGCCGAGCTGCGCCCCCGAGACCCCGCCCGCAGCGTCGGCGGTCCTCAAGATCCCGGTCACGAGCCAGGGCTGCCTGCCGATCTCGGCGACGAGCCAGCCGGCGAGCGTCGCGATCCATCCCGCGAAGGTGAAGACCGAGAAGACCCACAGCATCCATCGTTGCGGCAGCGTGCCTCGGCGCGTCGCCCACACGCCGCTCCACGCGGCGAGCAGCATCAGCATCCCCATCCCCACCATCACCCGGAACGCGAAGAACACCGGCGCCACCGGCGCGGCATCCGGCGCAAAGGCGTCGATGCCTTTCACCTCGGCCTGCGTATCGTGCTTGAGGACGAGGCTCGCGCCCTTCGGGATTTCGATGGAGAAATCGTTGCGGCGTTTCTCGTCGTCCGGCACGGCGAAGAGCACGAGCGGTACGCCCTTGTCCGTCTTCCAGATCGCCTCGATGGCCGCGATTTTCGCCGGCTGGTGCTCGAGCGTGTTGAGGCCGTGCAGGTCGCCGACGAGGATCTGCAGCGGAGCGAGCGCTGCGGCGAGCACGAGCCCGGTGCGCAGGGTCTTCCTCGCCGAGGCGTCTTCGCCTGCGTGGAGCAGCCGCCACGCCGAAAGCCCTGCGACCACGAAGGACGCGGTGAGCCCGGACGCGAGGAGCATGTGGGTAAATTTGTACGGGAACGACGGATTGAAGATCACCTGCAGCCAATCCCCGGCGATGATCTGGCCGCCGTCCATCACGTGGCCGGCCGGAGTCTGCATCCACGAGTTGAGGGCGAGGATCCAGAACGCCGAGAGCATCGTGCCGATCGCGACCATCGCCGAGGAGAAGATATGCACCCAGCCCGGCACGCGGTTCATGCCGAAGAGCATCACGCCGAGAAAGGTCGCTTCGAGGAAGAAAGCGGTGAGCACTTCGTAGGCGAGGAGCGGCCCGGCGATATTGCCGACTTTCTGCATGTATCCCGGCCAGTTGGTGCCGAACTGGAACGACATGGTGATGCCGCTCACCACGCCCATCGCGAAAGAAAGCGCGAACACCTTGGTCCACAGCTTGTAGGTCGCGAGCCACGCCGGGTCGCCCGAGCGCGCGTAGCGGATGCGGAAGTAGAGGAGGATCCACCCGAGCGCGATGGTGAGGCTCGGGAACAGGATATGGAACCCGATGTTCAGCCCGAACTGGGCGCGGGCGAGGAGCAGGACATCCGAGTGGTCCATCGGACCACCATCATACGGAATGTTGACGAGAGCGGCCCGACAGAGGCGAAGCAAGAATATCAGCGCATGAACGCCGGGCTGTAGGCCCAGCCGATCTGGAAGCCGATATCCGGCGTATTGTTGAAGTTAAACGTGTTTTCCGTGATCGCGAACGTCCATACCGACGCGTCGATGCGATGGCGCAGACCGATCGAGATCTGATACTTGGTCTTGAGCAGCCCTTCCAGATCGGTGTCCTCGTGCGTGAACACGCTCGGGCTTACGTAGAATTGAGCGACGATATTGGTCTTCCGGCTATAGCTGTATTCATAGCCGAGTATGTAGGTGGGCACCACCTCCGTCCGGTCGCTCGCCGTCAAGACGCTGCCTTTGGTGCGCACCGCGGCCACGCTCAGGTAAGCCGCGTGGCGTCCGGCGAAGCGCTGCAGCGTCGCCTGCAGGCCGAGGTCGGCATGGCCGGTGGACAGAAAATCCCGCTGCCCGTCTATCGGGACCTTTACGGCGGCTTCCAGCACGAGATTCCAGGGCGAGGGCGCCGCCGCGACCGAATAGCGCAGACCGAACGCGGGATCGAGCAGTCCCCCGTCCAGGTGCGCATTCAGAAACACGGTCTGCGCATTTTTGAGATCGAGAATGACGTTGACGGTGTTGCGCTCGACCGCAGGCCTGCCGAACGAGTCGAGGCCGAAAGTCTTGTGGAAGCCCTCGATCGCGCCGTCCATGAAACCGCCGCTGTAGTTCACGCCGCTGAAGATGGCATTGACGCTCCAATGCTCGGTCAGCCTCCGGTGCAAGGCCACGTCGACCAGTCCGAGCTCGAGATCGACGAGATAGGCTTCGCCGGGCAGCGCGCGGATCGCCGCGACGTCCGCGGGTCCAAGGCGGCGGCGTCCGGGCAGCGACTTGAGGTATTCCTCCACGTTCGGACTCATCACCCAGGTGTTCTGGTAGCCGAGAAGGACTTCGACGGCCCAGTTGCCCGGCGGAGCCCAGACGGCGTGCGCGGGACGCATGTCCAGGCGCAGAAAGCCGAACGCCGTGAGATCGCGCTCGCGCAGCAGGCCGAATTTCGGGTACTCCGGCGGCGCGGGCTGCGCAGCGTCCTCTGCGAGCGCGGCCTCGGACCCGAGCAGAAAAAAAAGCAAGATCGCCGTCGCGCCGGCGAATGCATAGGTACGTCGGTTCAAGTCAGCAAGCGCTATGACCCGAGTCCGGCCGTGCGGGCTTGACAGGCCGAACCTCGGGGCAAGAACCCCTGCGGAGCGTCAGCGATTCGGCAGCTTCAGATCCCGTTGCCGCAGCGAGTTCTGGATGAGCAGGATGTCGGTCGCGCTGATCGTGCGCTCCTGCAGCTTCGGCGTCACGCACGAAAAGTTGTCGGCGCTGTTAGTGTCACCGGAGCCGTTGTAAGCCGCCTGCGCGGGGTACTGGCATACCGGGCGCTGCCGCACCACGACGTTGCCGGTGCCGAAGCGAGTGGCGACGATCTTCTCGGGCGCCACGCCATCCTCGACCCACTTGATCACGGCGCTCACGACATGGTGCTCGGCATTGCGAAACGCCGCGGTCGGTTCGGGCGCGCCGCCGCCGATCGAGCTGGGCCCCGTGCCGCCGCCGCAGTGGCTGACGGCGGGCAGCATGAACAGGCGGTGGTACTCCTGCACCCTCTTGCCGAAGGCCTGCGCCGTGGCGGCGACGACCTGGGGCGAGAGCTGCTCGACCTGCTGGTCGAAGGCGTGCTTGGGCAGGTGCTGCAGCCTCTCGAACTGGGTCAGCGCATGCAAGTAGGCGATCGATCCATCCGGAGGCACGACCGAGTCGTTCCAGCCGTGGTAGTGGATGATCTTGCCGCCGCGGCTCGTGAACGTCCTGATGTCCGGGCTCGGTGCCGCAGTGACCGGCGAGATGAAGGCCTTGGTGTGGTCGTAGATCGACGAGAAGTTGACCTTGTCGCGCCAGTTGGCCGGGGTCCAGTCGAGCGTGCTGTACACGTAGTGGCCGACGAACACGCCGTAGCCGCCGTTGTCGGCGAAGTTCGGATCGAAATTGGCCTCCGAGCCGAGCTTGGCGCCGCTGTAGCGCAGCTCGCCGGTGACCTCGTTCCTCGTGCCGGCGTACATCGCCTTGACGGTCGCAAGCTCCTGCGCGGTGAGGGAGTTGTCGCCGGAGGGTCCCAGCGTGTCGATGTCGAAGGTGCAGGCGCGCGGGTTCGTGATCTGTCCGTCGACGAGACCGTCGTTCGCGTCGCAGGCATCCAGCACGCGCTGAGTGATCAAGCTGCGTTTTGTGGCGCTCAGGGCCTGCTGTCCCAAAACCGGCTGCAACACCTTGCCCGTATAGATAAGCCAGAACAGGATGTCGGGATAGAACATCGAGGGCGCCCCGGCGACGATGCCGTCGAAGAGCTCAGGATAGTTCTGCGCCATCATCATCGCCTGGCGCCCGCCGTTCGAGCAGCCTTCGAAGTACGAATGGGCGACCGGCTGGTCGTAGAACGCCTGGCTCAGCGTCTTCGCCGCGGTGGCGACGTAGTAATGAGCGCGCAGGCCCCAGTCCTTCACTTTTTCCGGGTGGCCCAGCGTCCAGCTCGCGTTCTCGCCGCCGTCGTGCCCCATGTTGCTGCCGGCGGTGATGAAGCCGTCGCCGATGTCCTGCGCCAGGCGCGCGTACGGCGTGGCGCCGGCATAGCCGCCGGTGCCGTTCACTTTCAAGCGGCCGGTCCACGCCGCGGCGGTGGCCGGCAGCCACACCTCGAACTTGATCTCAGAGTCGCCCGACGGCCTCGCCACGCCCTGCACGCGACAGAACGTCACGCCCGTGCTTACGTTGTTGGGCGGGTTGCCGGTGCCAGGCGTGCCCGGCACGACCCCGGGTGGCGTGACCACCGCCGACGTCATGGTGGCAGCCTCTGAAGTGACCGTCGCCAGATTGGCGCAGCTCAACGCTGCGTGGCTCGCCCCGGACACGGCCGTCAGACCGAGCGCGAGCACGAGCCCGATGCTTCCCCTCCTCGTCACTTGCATGATTCCCCCTGTGGTTGGTTGATGGGCCGCTCGCGCCACGCCTGCAACATAGCAGTACATCTATCCGCTCGGATTGCATGCGAATAGCAAGTTGGCCGCCACCGTGGTCACGGCGACCATCAGTCCAAATCGAAGCTTCATGTCTCCCCCCGGAGTCTATCCATAAGATTGCTCTTTGGGTAGTGTCGGCGGGAACCCGCTCTTGAAGGCGTCTCACGACCTCCGTCCCACGTTGGCGCTGGCAATTTGGAGGAATTCGTTTTGCATATCGCACGCTGACGAGACGGGTTGGAGCAGCGTCAGCCCCTGTAGCGCAGCGCATCGACCAGCAGAGCAAACGCCGGTGAGGACTGGCGTCGGCTCGGGTAGTAGAGGTGGTAGCCCGAATACGGAGGGCACCAGTCCTCGAGCACCCGCGTGAGAAGACCCCCGTCCAGATGAGGCTGCGCCAAGTCCTGCGGCACATAGGCCAGGCCCAATCCCGCCAGCGCTGCATCGAGCATCTGGGTGGTGCCGTTCAGGACCAGCTGGCCTTCCACGCGCACCTTCAACTCGCGGTCGCCTTTTTCGAACTCCCAGGCATACAGGCCGCCATAAGTCGGCAGTCGCAGATTGATGCAGTTGTGCTCGGTCAGGTCCTGTGGCTTCTTCGGTGGGGATCGCTTCGCGAAATATGACGGCGCGCCGACGACCGCCATACGCATGTCCGGTCCGATACGGACGGCGATCATGTCCTTAGCCACTTGTCATACCCGCGAGGCCTTGCTCGGCGTCGGAGCCGCTACCCTGCTGCTCCTTTTCATCGGGATTCACAACGCCTGGGACGCCGTCTCCTACTATGTATTCGTCAACATGCGGAAGGCGAAGGAGTGAGCGCGGTTTCGCAGCAATGTAAAGCCCCCGCCTGGCGCGGAGCTTGAGCGGGAGCGGCGAAAACCTATACTGCCACCTACACTAAATAGGATTTCCCTTAAGCAAAAAGGCCGCCTTCGGGCGGCCTCTTGCGATGCTCAACGCATCAAGAGCGTTGCGAATTCAATTTGCGGTAAGTCTGCACAATACTGTTGTGACGCTCGTACTTTTCCGCCATTTTGCGCAGCACTAGTCGGAACCACCAAAATTGCTCATGTGGAACTGAAAAAACGATTTCCATAAGGGCAGGATCATGCCCTTCTTGGAAAGATCGCAACCCCGCGCGGGCATCAGCCGTCTCAAGCGCCTCCGAAAATCGCTCGGGCGCAATACGATTGAGGCACTGAACAGCTTCAAGGTAACGGTCTGCCATGCTATTTTCTTAGCAAGAACTATGCCCTTCCCCTTGTGGCCGTGTAGGCCGGGGCCAAATACTTGGCAGTGTTAAACCTCGACCAAAAGGCCGCGCGAAGGCGGGCTTTTCCTCGATCGCTTCCGACGCCTTGAAGGACGCCCGCGCGTGCGTATGGACTAGCACTCACCACCAGCGAAACGTCCGAACCTCATCGAGCTACTTGCCCGGTTCCCTTGCAACCAACTCCCGCCTGCTGCAACATGGCGCCAACCGCCGACAAGCGCTCGTCAGCTAAAATGGATCGCCCGAGTCTCCCGTCTTCCGAGAGTAGCAGCGAAGGCCAGAGACCCTCGGCGGATCTCCCCGGCACGATTCCCATGATGCAACAGCGTTTTTTCTCTATGAAGATCTAGCGCCATTTCGGCGACCTACACTGCGACCTACACCGGCAGAATCAGCGCGGACAGACAAGAATGGACAACGTCCGCCGCAACTACAGACCTATACCAACCTTCCTGTAATCAGCGCTTGCTTCCAGGGCGGACGACCGCGGATGCCTTCATCGCGATCCCGTCAGCCCGTCAGCCGCAGTTCTTTTCGAATCCCGATGTCCATCAAGCCGGCAGGCGCAAATCGGCGAAGCAATCGCAGGCGGCCCGCGCGGACACCGGCCGTGTATCGGAGCTTCGGGCGCGCCGCGCTGGCAGCCTCGAGCACGACGTCGGCCACGACGCTTGGATCATCGGCAGCGGCCATCACCTCGGTGAACGTCTTGCGCAAGGAAGCGCGAATCTCGCGATACTCATCGAGCTTGGAGTCGGGCTCCAGGAAGTTCGCGTCGAACTGCGTCTTCGTATATGCAGGCTCGATGACCGATACCCGGATGCCCCTCGTGCGCAGCTCATGGTCGAGCGATTCCGAATAGCCTTCGACCGCGTGCTTGGTCGCGGAATAAAGCGCCATGTACGGTGCCGGCAAGAAGCCCAGCACGGAACCGATATTGATGATGCGACCGCTCCCCTGGAACCGCATGTGAGGCACAACGGCTCGCGTCATCCGCACGATCCCGAAGAAGTTCGTATCGAAAATCGATCGCGCCTGCTCGATGGAGCTCTCTTCCGCTCCGGCGGGGGCGACACTGAAGCCCGCGTTGTTCACGAGCAGGTCGATGCGGCCCTCCGCGCGCAGCACTTCCCTGATGGTGGCTTCGACGGATTCATCGCTGGTCACGTCAAGGGGCAGTAGCTCGAACGATGGCTGGCTTGCCTTGGCTGCGCGTCTGCTAGTGCCGTAGACCTTGTAGCCCGCCATCGCGAGGCGTTCCGCCGTGGCTTCGCCAATGCCTGACGAGGCGCCTGTAACGAGCGCTGTTTTGTACTGCAGGGTGTCCTTGCTTCTGATCTTCATGGGTACGCCTTTCAATGGTTTCTGCTAGGCAGGGATAGGCTCGGTTCGAATCTCCGGAGCGGCGTGCTCGCCCTTCGCGACCGGCCTGATCCTGAACCAGATGGCGTACAACGCCGGCAGGAAGACGAGCGTGAGAACCGTCCCGGCGAAAGTTCCGCCGATCAAGGTGTACGCCAGCGTTCCCCAGAAAACCGACTGGGTGAGTGGAATGAACGCCAGCATCGCGGCAAGCGCCGTCAGAATTACCGGACGAGAGCGCTGCACGGTGGCCTCGACAACGGCATCGAATGGCGCCAATCCATCCTTCTCGTTGTGGCGGATCTGGCCGATCAGGATGAGCGTGTTGCGCATCAGGATTCCGGAAAGGGCGACCAGCCCGACCAGCGCGTTGATGCCGAACGGCTGCTGGAACACGAGCAGGGTCGGAATGACGCCGATGAGGCCCAGCGGCGCGGTGGCGAACACCATCGTCATCGCGGAGATCGAGCGGACCTGAAAGATGATCGTGATCAGCGTGAGAGCGATCATGATGGGGAACAGCGGAGCCAAGGCGCGATTTGCCTTGCCGGATTCCTCTATGGAACCGCCCTGGTCGATGCGGTAGCCCGCCGGCAGCTTCGCAATGATGGGCTGGAGATCCTTCCACACGGCCGTGGACACGTCCGGCGGCTGCAAACCCTCGGCAATGTCGCCGCGCACGGTGATCGTCGGCGTGCGATCCCGGCGACGCAGGATCGGGTCTTCCATGCGGATCTCCGCGATTCCGATCTGCGAGAGCGGAATCCGCTGACCGGCCGATCCCACCAGCGTGAAGTCGGCGATCCTGCCCGGATCGAGCCGGGCGTTTCCTGCCGAGCGCGCCGCGACCTGTACTGAACGGATGTCTTCGCGGGCCTCGGTGATCGGGACGCCGCTCAGGAGGAACTGCATCTGCTGAGCCACGTCGCTGGACGTCAAGCCGATGCTCTGCAACCTGTCCTGATCGAGCGCAAAACGAAGCGTTGGCACACGCTCGCCCCAATCGCTGTTGGTCGTTCTCATCAGGGGGCTGGCTTGCATCACGTCGCGTACCTGCGCCGCGATGTCACGAAGCTTCTCGGGGTCTGGCCCCATCACACGGAAAGCCACCGGGAAGGGCGAGGGCGGGCCGAACACTATCTGCGTAACCCGCACGCGAGCCTCGGGCGCCAGGCCGCCGGCCACCGCCTCTCGTAACCTCCACTTGAGCGCCTCGCGTGCCTCTTCGCCTGGCGTCAATACGACGATCTTCGCGAACGAGGGATCCGGCAACTCCGGTGACATGGCAAGGAAGAAGCGCGGTGCCCCCTGGCCGATGTACGCAGTAACGACCTTGGCTTCCGGTTGCTTGGCCAACCACGCCTCGACTTTGGCGGTGGTCGCGCTTGTACTCTCGATGGACGTCCCATACGACATCTGCACTTCGACCAGCACCTCCGGGCGATCGGACGTCGGAAAGAACTGCTTCTTCACTAGGCCCATGCCCAGCACCGCGATCGAGAATGCGCCGACTACGCTCCCCGCAACCAGCCATTTGCGGCGAATCACAAGTCCCAGGAGCCGGCGGAACCGGTTGTAGCGCGGCGTGTCGTAGATCGCCTCGTGCCCGCCCTCGCGCTTCTTGATGTCCGGGAGCAGCTTCACCCCGAGATAAGGCGTGAACACTACGGCGACGACCCAGGATGCGACCAGCGCGAGGCCGACGATCCAGAACATGTTGCTGGTGTACTCGCCGGCGGTGGATCTGGCGAAGCCGTTCGGCATGAAGCCGATCGCGGTCACCAGCGTCCCGGCGAGCATTGGCGCGGCGGTATGACTCCACGCATAGGCCGCGGCGCCGATGCGGTCGTAACCCTCCTCCATCTTCACGACCATCATCTCGATCGCGATGATCGCGTCGTCGACCAGCAGTCCCAAGGCCAGTATCAGCGAGCCGAGCGTGATGCGGTCGAAGTCCTTGCCGGTCGCCGCCATGACGATGAATGCCGCGGCCAGCGTCAGAGGAACCGCCGCGGCGACGATGATGCCGACGCGCCATCCCATGCTGAGAAAGCTCACCAGCATCAC
>DASPWT010000167.1:0-4444 GCA_035637655.1 Burkholderiales bacterium
CAACATGATGTACACGACCTGCAAGGCGACCTGCCCGCTCACCACGGCGAATCTCGTGCAGGTGCAGAAGCTGCTCGCCGACCGCGTCGGGCGCGATCTTTTCATGTATTCGATCACGCTCGATCCGAAGCAGGACACGCCCGAGGTCCTGAACGCATACGCCAAGACGTTCGGTGTGGGCGCAGGCTGGAAGTTTCTCACCGGGAACCCGGACGACATCGAGCAGTTGCGCCGCCGCCTGGGGTTCAGGTGGGCCAACCAGGAAATGGACAAGAACAAGGACTTCCACACCGGGAACCTCCGGTACGGAAACGAGCCCCTCATGCTCTGGGGGGCCGTACCGGGGTTGGCGGAGCCGACGTGGGTCAGCGAATGCATCCTGTTCGCCGACTGGCCGGAGAACCGGCAGAAGGACCGTCAGCGCATCGCAGAGGCGAAGTACCGCAAAGCGTCGGGGGCCGAGCCGGTGGCGCCGATGATTCACGATCACGGGCAACACTAGGTCTGAACGCGCTCTGAGACGAAAACGGGCGGGAGGAAACCTCTCCCGTTCGTTTCGGACGGCGATCTGCGCGCTTCTTTTTGCGGGCATATTGACGTCCGCGCCGGTCCGGGCGGACGGCAAGATCGAGGACTTCACGCCGGATGAAGCGCGCGGCAAGCTCATCTATACGACGAGCCGCGGCGCCGCGGGGCGGCTGCTCTATTTCCGGCTGCTGACGGCGGGCGAGCGCGCCCTGCCCGCCAACGGGATCGTCTGCGCTAACTGCCACGGCGCGGACGGCAAAGGCGGCAGGGAAGGCAATATCGTGATGGCCGATATCACTTACGGGACGCTGGGCAAGCCACTGCCCGCCTCCCCACCCTGGAACAGGACGCGCGCCCCTTACACGGACGCTCTGCTCGCGCGCGCCATCACTCAGGGCGTGGACTCGTCCGGACAGCAACTCGACGCATCGATGCCCCGCTGGGTGCTCTCCGAGTCGGAGCTGCAGGATCTCCTCAAATACCTGAAGCGCCTGGGAAGCAGATAAGAAAGCGCCGCCTGCGTTGCCACACGGTACTACGCAGCAAACGGGTCTCGGTCCGGGATCTGCGGATCGCGCGTTCGCGCCCGGATCGCTTTCAGCGCGTCTGCGGGGAGGTAGCAGCGGCCGCCCTTGTCGCTCGTCGCAACGAGAAGGCCGGCCTTCACCAGGCGCTCGAGATCGTCGCCGACCTCGTGCGCCGAAGCCATGGTTGCCGACTCATACAGAGCTGCCGTCAGACTGCCGCCGATCGCGGCCTGAGCGAGCGCAGAGATCATCCGCTCGGCCAAGCCGCGGCGCTTGACCTCGCGCTCAAGCTCGTCCCACAGGCGGTCGTACTCCCGGGTCCGTCTCAGCAAAGTCCTCGCCTGGAGCCAGTGCGCGGTGAGGCAGAAACGAACCCACGGGCGCGCATCCCGTTCCGGCTGCCAGACGCCTTCGTCGATCCCGTCCATGACCTTGTAGTACTTGTCGGTGTTCACGGCCAAGTATTCATCGATGCTCGCGAACGGCGGCGCGGAGATGCCGTCGCGCGCGAGGACGAAGGTTTGCAGGGCCCGCGCCATGCGCCCGTTGGCGTCGCGGAAGGGATGGATCGCCGCGAGATTCAGGTGAGCCATGGCGGCCCGGATGAACACCGGGATTTCGTCCTTCGCGTTCAGCGATGCGATCAGCTCCGCCATCAGCGCCGGAATGAATTTGGCGTGAGGAGTTCTGTACATGGCCTTCCCGGAGGAATCCTCCCTGACCGATACGGAACCTCGCCGCCAGCGGCCCGCCGCGTTCTGGGGATCGTGACCCGCCATCATGTAGTGCAGAGCGCGAATGGTCCCTTCGTCGATCGCGAAGTCGGGAGCGTCCGCCAACTGAAGAGCGAAGCTGAGAGCGGCGTGATAGCCGGGCGCGGCCGACCAGGCGTCGGGGGTTTCGGCGCCCGGCTCCTCATCCTCGGCGGCGCCCGCATTCTCGAAGAACGCATTGCCCAGCGCGGGGTTCTTCGAGGCCTGCAGGATGCGGTCGTGGATCGCCCGCCACGGCAATCCGGGCCACTCCCGTAGCCTGGGCAGGTCCAACTGCCTGTGAATTGACTCGATTTCGTCGATGACTTCCGCTTCTCGCTCGGTGATCGGCGGGGTCTGAAACAACATCGTCAGAGTCCAGCCTCGAGACGCGGCGCAAGCGCCGCCGCCGCGTTGGCCACCACGCCGCCGACGGGTACAATGCCGCCTTCGCCCGCGTGGAACGATGCCGCCTTCGCCCGCGCCCCGTTGTTCGGGGAGGGCGACTCCGGAGGTCGGGGATGCCGCGCCGTGGTCATGGGCCGCTCCTGTGTTATTTTTTCGACGGTTCCTTGACGTCGCGGACTTCGGTGTTCATCCGCACGTCCTTGCGGCGGCGCTTGACGAGAAGCTCGCCGGTCTCGAAATAGTCGCCCTTCACCGCAAGCTCGGCCGCACGCTCCAGCTCGTCCGGCCATTCGCCGAGCGAGTAGCCTACCACGGCGGCTCGGGTTTCAGCTTGGGCAGGCCGGGTTCTTCCCAGAGCGCCTAGTGCGCCCTTTGTTTTCTGAGCGATCGAATCTTTGATGGGAGTTCGACTGGCGGGATTCTGCGTAGTGTGTTGTAAGGGATTCCCTACTCGACGAGTTTTGCCGCAGCGCACCGTTGCAATTAACTGTCCCTAGTGTTACAAAAAATGCTCGCGAAAGGAGAATCGGAGAAGAAGAAACAATCATAACAACGTTCGCAATGGGTCTAGACCGGCCGCAAGGATGTGCGCCATGACAGACGCATTGAACTCCGGGGTGTCACAAGACCGACAAGAATAGAGGCCGGGCTGTGGCGGGTCGTTGCTCTGCGCGGGAAGGCTTTGAAGATTTGGTAAGAGGGAAATGAGTATGCCTCGCCTGCAACGCATCATGGCCGCCGGATTTCCGCAACATGTGATTCAGCGCGGCAACAATCGCGAAGCGTGCTTTTTTGCGGAAGCCGACTATCTTACTTACCTGCATTGGCTCGAACGAGCGGCGCGCACCTATCGGGTGGCCATTCACGCTTACGTGCTCATGCCGAATCGCGTGCGCCTGCTGGCCACTCCTGGATTGGAGGGCGGCGTCTCCAAAATGATGCAATACCTGGGGCGGCATTACGTTCAGTACATCAACAAGACCTATCGCCGCAGCGGGACATTGTGGGAGCGGCGGTTCCACGCGAGCGTGCTCGAGACCGAGACCTATCTGCTCACGCTCCAGCGTTACATCGAGCTCAACCCGGTTCGTGCCGGCATGGTGAAAACGCCCGAGGAATACCGATGGTCCAGCGCAAAGGACCATCTGGGTCTGAGGGGAGGCTCGTTGATCGTCAATCACGACGCGTACTTGCGCTTGGGTGCCGGCGAGGAAGAGCGTGTCCGAGCTTACGCGGCCCTGATACGGGAACCGCTGGAGGAACGCGCGCTTTTGCAGATTCGCGATGCCGCCCGTCAGGGGTGCGCGCTGGGCAGCGACGAGTTCAAGGACCGGATCGAAATTCAGCTCGGGCGCCGCGTGCGCCTCGCCAGGCCCGGTCGGAAGCCTAAGCAAGTCGATACTCCCGGAGCCCGGCAAGCTTTGAGCTCGGTGGCGCGCGCCGGCGCGCGTCCACTCATTCTCGCCCTGCTTTCTCTGGTTCCTTTGCTTTCGCAAGAAGGAAGCACGACGCGCTGAGGGCGGGACTGTGCGAGAAACTCCGCCGTGACGCCGACTCTCGTTTGAAGCCGGTGGGTTTCAGCGGCGGCGGTGCTTCGCTCTTCGTCTGGGCGCCGCCGCCCGAAATTTTTGGCTGAGCAGAGCCCCGAGAGTCCTTCCTGCGCGCAGCAACGGCTCCTTCGTAGCCGCCGCCCGCGAAAGGGCCATCGCGCCCTCCAGCGTGGCGAGAATGAGCTCGGCTGCCTCGGAGCGCTCGGCCTTGGGTACCTCGTCGAGCCCCGTTGCGATCGCGTCTTGCCAGGTGGTGAAGACCGTGTGGCAGACCGCGCGCAAACTCTCGGAGTCGCGGTCCATGTCGAGCGTTACCGACACGGGTGGGCACCCCTTCGTAAATCCGCTCGCTTCCATGTTCCGCGCAGCGTCGGAGAAGAGCAACGCCACTTTCTCGGCGATCGGCTTGCGCTGATGAAAGACTTGGCGGAACCACTGTCCGATGCTTCGCTCGGCTTCCTCGAGGGCCACGGTGGCAAGCTCGAGCTTGCCGCCGGGAAAGAGCTGCGAGACCGAGCTTTTGGAGGAGGCGCTCGCCGCCGCGATTTGATCGATCCCAACACCCGATAAGCCCGATTTCTGCAGAAGATCCAGCGTGGCGCCGATTATCCGGGTCTTGAGCTCGGGAGGTTCCATCCCGTGAAGCTATATAGACCGGTAGGCGTTGTCAACACATCGC
>DASPWT010000168.1:0-23250 GCA_035637655.1 Burkholderiales bacterium
TCGAACCGCTCAATCGCGCGCTCGAAGGCAAGGAAGCCTGGATCACCGGTCAGCGCCGCGACCAGGCGGTCACGCGCTCCGAGCTCAAGGTGCAGGAATACGATGCGGCGCGCGGCATGGTGAAATTCAATCCCCTTGCCGACTGGAGCGAGGGCGAGGTGTGGGCTTGCATCCGCGCCTTCGACGTCCCGTATAACGCGCTGCACGACCAGGGCTACCGTTCCATCGGCTGCGCACCGTGCACCCGCCCCACCGTCGCGGGCGAGGACGTGCGCGCCGGGCGCTGGTGGTGGGAGAAGCCCGAGGCACGCGAATGCGGGCTGCACGTCGAGCCTGATGGACGGCTGGCGCGGTCGAAAACGGAAGTGCCGGCGTGAGCGCAGTGCTTGAATCGCCGCGCGCCGGGCGTGCGGCGCTCCCTGTCCGCAGTCATCTCGACTGGCTCGAATCCGAGGCGATCTTCATCCTGCGCGAGGTCGCGGGCGAATGCGCGAACCCGGTGCTGTTCTTCTCCGGTGGCAAGGATTCGATCGTGCTGCTGCGCCTGGCCGAGAAGGCTTTCCGTCCCGCGAAGTTTCCGTTTCCGCTCATGCATATCGACACCGGGCACAATTTCCCGGAGGTGATCGCACTCCGCGATGCCCGTGCAGCGGAGCTCGGCGAGCGGCTCATCGTGCGCTCGGTCGAGGACTCGATGCGCCGCGGGACGGTAAAGCTTCGCCGCTCCGACCAAAGCAGGAATGCCGCGCAATCTGTGACCCTGCTGGAGGCGATCGCGGAGTTCGACTTCGACGCCGCCATCGGCGGAGCCCGCCGCGACGAGGAAAAGGCGCGCGCCAAGGAACGGGTGTTTTCCTTCCGCGACGAATTCGGCCAGTGGGATCCGAAGAACCAACGCCCGGAGCTGTGGAACCTCTACAACACCCGCGTGGCGAAGGGCGAGCACATGCGCGTGTTCCCGATCAGCAACTGGACCGAGCTCGATGTATGGCAGTACATCGCGCGCGAGCGGCTCGCCGTGCCCTCGATCTATTATGCGCACCGCAGGCCCGTGGTGCGCAGGAACGGCCTGCTCGTGCCGGTTACCGACATCACCCTGCCGCGCGAAGGCGAGAAGGTGGAAGAGCTTTCGGTGCGCTTCCGCACCGTGGGCGACATCAGCTGCACCTGTCCCGTGGAATCCGTGGCTTCCACGCCGACCGAGATCGTCGCCGAGACGGCGCTGACCGCGATCACCGAGCGCGGAGCGACACGCATGGACGATCAAACTTCGGAAGCCTCCATGGAGCGGCGCAAGAAGGAGGGGTACTTCTGATATGAGCTTGCTCGGTGAAATCGAGCGAAATCCGCCGGCCGTTGAAGACCGCGGAGTGTTGCGTTTCATCACCGCGGGCAGCGTCGACGACGGCAAGAGCACACTGATCGGGCGGCTGCTGCACGATACGCGCGCCATATTCGAGGACCAGCTCGCCGCAGTCGCGCGCGCCTCGCAGAAACGCGGCCAGGAAGACATCGACCTGTCGCTCCTCACCGACGGACTGGAAGCCGAGCGCGAGCAGGGCATCACCATCGACGTCGCCTACCGCTATTTCGCCACGCCCCGGCGCAAGTTCATCATCGCCGATACGCCCGGCCACGAGCAGTACACCCGCAACATGGTGACCGGCGCCTCCAGCGCAGACGCAGCGGTGATTCTGGTCGATGCGCGCAAGGGCGTGCTGCCGCAAACGCGGCGCCACACCTACATCGCTCACCTGCTCGGCGTGCGACACATCGTGGTCGCCGTGAACAAGATGGATCTCGTCGGTTCCGACGAGGCGACATTCGAACGCATCCGCAGGGATTTTCTCGCCTTCGCCTCGGCGCTCGGCATCGCCGATCTGCGCTTCATCCCGATCTCCGCTCTGCGCGGCGACCTCGTCGTGGAACGCGGCGAGCACATGAGTTGGTATCGAGGCCCCACTCTGCTTGCGGCGCTCGAGGAATTCGACGTGGCCGACGAGGCCGACGCGCTGCCGTTCCGCTTTCCGGTGCAGCTCGTGGTGCGCCCCGGCGCAGGGACGGATTTCCGGGGCTACGCCGGCAGGCTCGAATCGGGCGTGCTTGCCTCGGGCGACGAGGTGCTGGCTTTGCCCTCCGGACACCGCAGCGTCGTCAAGGACATCGTTTCGCTCGGAAAATCGCTGCCGGTTGCGGTCGCGGGCGATTCGGTGATCCTGGTGCTTGCCGAAGACATCGATATTTCCCGGGGCGATCTGCTCGCGGACCCGGTCCATCCGCCGCAATCGGCAAAAACCATCCAAGCGCGGATCTGCTGGTTGTCGTCGGAGTCCCTCGACGCCCGGACCCTGCCCGCTGCGCGTTGCGTGCTCAAGCACACCACGCGCAGCGTGAAAGCAAGACTCACTTCGATCAACTCGCGCGTCGATGTCGACACGCTCCTGCAGCAGGCAAAGCCCGCGGGTCTGGCGATGAACGACATCGCGCAGGTCACCCTGACGCTCGCCCAGCCGCTTTTCGTCGATTCCTACGAGTTGAACCGGGCCACCGGTTCCTTTATCCTGATCGACGAAACCGCCAACCAGACCGTGGCCGCGGGAATGATCGATGGGTAAAGTCTATCTAGTTGGCGCCGGCCCCGGCGCACCGGACCTGCTCACTCTGCGCGCGGCGGAAATTCTCAAGCGCGCCGAGTTGGTCTTCCACGATGCGCTCGTGCACCCGCAGACGCTCGCACTCGCCGTGTGCGCGAGGAAAATTCTCGTAGGCAAGCGCAGCGGCCGCCATTCGACCGCCCAAAGCTTCATAAACAAGCGGCTGGTGGACGCCGCCCGCAGCCACGCTGTCGTGGTGCGCCTGAAGGGAGGCGACCCCATGCTTTTCGGCCGCGCGCAGGAGGAAATCGACGCGCTGCGCAAGGGAGGAGTCGATTTCGAGATCGTCCCGGGAGTGACCGCCGCGACGGCCGCGAGCGCCGAGCTCGGCGTATCGCTCACCCGCCGCGGCCTTGCCCGGCACGTCGTTTTTGTCACACCCCGCGCAGGCAAAGGCGAGCGCGAGAACGATTGGGCGGCGAGCGTGCTCGCGGCCGATACCGCAGTCATCTACATGGGCGCGGGGCTCGCCGAGGCAATCAGAGCGGAATTGATCGGGCGCGGCAAGCCGGAGGCCACGCCGCTCGTTCTGGTGGAAAGCGCGACGCTTCCGGAGCAGCGCACCCTGCGCGGAACGCTGGCAGACCTGCCTGCACTGGCGCTTGCTGCCGGCGGCGGCCCTGCGGTGCTGCTCCTCGGCGAAGTGCTGAGGGACGCGCTTGCGGATCGCGCACTCGTCGCTACCCCGGAAATCCGGGCCTGTCTCAGGCGGGCCTGAGCGCGAGAAAAACCGCCCAGATCGAGAGCGCCACGAACGCGGCGAGTGTCCACTCCGGAATGCTGAATGAGAGCAGCGTCCAGTCGACCGCGCCGCATTCCCCTGAGCCGCGCAGGACGCGACCCAGTCCTTCGATCGGACCGAAGGTCGAGAGCAGATGATCGAGCGCGGGACCGCAGGCGGGCCGCTTCTCCGGCGGCAGGTGCTGCAGCCACACGTGCCGCCCCGCGACCGCGATGCCGATTGCCGCGATGAAAGCGATGACCCCGCCGTAGAGCCCTGCGCCGAACCTGCCTGCCGGGTGATGGATGGCAGCGACAAGGAACGCGACGCCGAGCGCAAAGAGGAGAATCCTCTGGATGATGCACAAGGGACAGGGCTCGAGCCCGGCGACGAACTGCAGGTAATAGCCGAAGCCGAGCAGGCCCGCACAGACGAGAAATCCGACGAGGTTTCCGATTCGTCGGGAAAACAAGAGTCTGGTCATGGGGGGAGAGCCTAGCATCGACCCGCGTTTTTGGGTACCGGCCCCAATGACGTTAGAATGCCCCAAGCAGCCCCCATGCCCGCCGTTTTCAGGGAGCCGAGAGTTGAGAGCGCAGCTTGCCCGCCAAGAAGACCTGGGCCTTACCCGTGCCGAGTTTTCGGTTCTGGCTCGGCTTTCCACCCCGGCGAAAATCCAGGGGTTTCTCGACGCACTGCCCTCCAATTTCGAAATCGGCGGCCAGACCAGCCTGCCGGTGCGCGAAGTGCTGCGCCAGCGCCGGGCTCACTGCATCGAGGGGGCCATGCTGGCGGCCTGCGCGCTGTGGGTCCACGGCGAGCCGCCTCTGCTCATGGACCTCCGAGCCGAGCGCGACTACGACCACGTCGTCGCGCTGTTCCGCCGCAGCGGCTGCTGGGGTGCAATCTCGAAAACCAATCCGCCCTTGCTGCGCTGGCGCGACCCGGTGTACCGAAGCCTGCGCGAGCTGGCGATGTCCTACCTGCACGAGTACGCCAACGATCGCGCCCAGAAAACCCTGCGCAGCTACTCGCGCCCTTTCGACCTGCGCGGGCTGGATCCCAAGGTCTGGGTCACCAACGGGAAAAACTGCTGGGAGGTGGGCGAAGCGGTCGACGAGATACGCCACTATCGTCTGGTGACGAAAAGGCAGGCGCGGGCGCTGCGCCTGCGCGATGCCATGGAGCGCAAGGCGGGCGCCCTGCTCGAGCACCGGCCGCCGCGAAAACGGTAGACCGGCGGTTCAGGCGATTTCCCGCGCCTGGCGCACGCTCTCGATCAGCGAGGTGCGCATGAGGAATTGCTTGTGGAGGCCGGGATCGGCGGCCGAGCGGCGTAGTTTGTCGAAATTGTCCTGGCGTACTTTCGGATCGCGCTCCTCGAGCCTGTTCTTGTTCGCGACGGTTTGCTGCTGCACGAACTCCATGTTGATCGGCCGCCGGCGACGCTCGTAACGGTCGAGCAATTCCTCGTTCGCCTGCCCGCTCACGACGCGATGCAGCGTATCGGCAAGCTCCATCGCGTCGTGGATGCCGCAGTTCAGGCCGAGGCCCCCGACCGGATTGTTGACGTGCGCGGCATCACCCGCAAGGAACACGCGGCCCTTGCGGAAGGATTTCGCCACGCGCTGGTGCACGCGGTAAATGTTCCGGTGCGCGACCAGCTCCATCGGGTGATCCTCGCAGAGCTTTCGCAGCCGCCTGCGCATCGAGCCTTCGGAAAACGCCTCCTCGTCCGTCTCGTTTTCCCGGGTCGGAAACACCGCGCGCCAGCGTCCCTTCAGATCGTCGCCCATGACCTTGAAGAGGTTGGTCCACTCCTCCGGATCGGAGATGTAGCTGCGCGGGCAGCAGCCCAGCGCCGCCTGGAAGTCGAACAGGGTCGTGAGCACCAGGAACCGCTCAGGCCAGGTGTAGCCTTCGAATTCGATATCGAGACATTTGCGCACCGTGCTGCGCCCGCCGTCGCAGCCGATCACGTAGTCGAAGACGCGGCGCTCCGCGCCCTCCGTCGTGACGCGGGCGTCTCTGGAGTCCTGGGCGACGTCGGTGACGCTCGTTCCGAGCCGAAGCTCGACGTTCGGCATCGCGGCAAGCCTGCGCAGTCCGAGCTTGGACAGCTTGTGCTGCTCGGTCTGAACGACGTAGGGGTAGGGCGTCTCGCCGCGCAGCACCTCGTGATCGAATTCCGCGACGAGCGTCTTCGTCGCGCCGTCCCAGAACTGGAAGTAACGCGCGACGAGGCCCAACGACTGGAACTCTTCGAGGAGCCCGAGCTCGGCGAGCATCTCGAGCGTGGACGGGTGCGTGGTGGCTGCGCGCGGGCTGTGGTCGATTTCGCGCTCCGCCTCGAAGAGGGCGACCTGCATGCCTTTTCTTGCGCAGGCGATCGCCGCGACGACGCCGACCGGGCCCGCGCCGACGATGCAGACCCGTGCCGTCATGGGACCGGGTCGGTGGTCAGTGCGTCCCGGACTGCCCGCCCGCTGCCGGCAGCGCTTCGCCGCTCGCCCGCTTCGAGTGGTCCTCGGCGAGCAGCAGATACATCGCCGGGACGACGAAGAGCGTGAACAGCGTCCCGATGGCGACACCGGTTGCGATCACCAGCCCCATGTTGAAGCGGCTCACCGCACCCGCACCGCTCGCGATGAGAAGCGGAACGACGCCGAGCACCATCGCGCCGGTGGTCATCAGGATCGGGCGCAGCCGGATCCCAGCCGCTTTTTCGACCGCCTCGCGCTTGGACTGGCCCTGTCTCTGCAGGTTGTTGGCGAACTCGACTATCAGGATGCCGTGCTTGCTGATGAGGCCGATGAGCGTCACCAGCCCCACTTTGGTATAGATATTGAGGCTCACCGCGCCGATGCCGAGAGTGCCGAAAAGGTTTACGAAGATGAGTGCTCCGCAGATCGACATCGGCACCGAGATGAGGATGATGATCGGGTCGCGGAAGCTCTCGAATTGCGCTGAGAGCGCGAGAAAAATGATGATGAGAGCGAACAGGAGAGTGAAGAGCAGCGCGCTCGATTCCTGGATGTACTGCCGCGACGGGCCCGCGTAATCCACCGAGTAGCCCTGCGGTAACGTGCGCGCGGCGAGGTTCTGCATGTAAGCGATCGCCTCGCCCTGGGTCACGCCGATGAATGGCACGCCGGAGATCGTCGCCGCGTTCTGCTGCTGGAAGCGGTTGAGCGCCTGTGGGATCGTCTTGGTCGTGATGTGCACCACGGTCGAGAGCGGGATGGCCTCGCCGTTCCCGGCGCGGATATAGGTGTCGCCCAGCTGTTCAGCATTCAACCGGTCCGCCTGCTGGATCTGGGGAATGACCTTGTAGGCACGATCGTGAAAGCTGAAATAGTTGACGTAGCCGCCGCCGACTAGAGACGACAGCGCCGCGCCGACGTCCTTCATGGTGAGCCCGAGCTGCGCCGTCAATTCCCGGTCGATGACGATCGTCGATTGCGGCAGGTCGTAGCGGAGATCGTTGTCGACGAAGAAGAACATTCCGCTTTTTTGCCCTTCCTGCGCGAGCAAGGACGCGACATCGTTCAGGCGCTCGAACGGCTCCGTGGTCTGGATCACGAACTGCACCGGAAATCCGAACGCGCCAGGCAGCGCCGGGGGCTGGAAAATTGCGGCGCGCAAACCTGCTATCTGCTCCAGCTCCTTCTGAACGACCGGCAGAAGCTTCGTCGAGGTCGCCTTGCGCTCGCTCCAGGGCTTCAGCACCATGCCGCCGATCGTCTGTCCCGGAACGTCGATCTGGAACACGTGGTCGGTCTCAGGGTGTTTGACGAAGGTTTCGTAGATCTGGCGGGTATAAGGCTGCCGCTGCTGCAGCGTCGAGTTGGGCGCAGCCTGCGCGGAGACGATCAGTACGCCCTGGTCTTCCTGCGGCGCGAGTTCGTCCTTTGCGGTTGCCCACAGGAAATAGATGCAGCCCAGAACGACGAGCGAGAATACGGTGGTCACAGGCACCCAGTTGAGCGTTCCGTGCAGCAGACGCTCGTAGCGCCGGTGCAGCGCGTCGAAAGTGCGGTCGAGCACCAGCACGAGCTTCGCGTCCCAGCTGGTCGCGTTCGGGTCGTGCGGCTTGAGCAGCCTGGCGCACATCATGGGCGACAGGGTCAGTGCGACGACAGCCGATACGGTTACCGCGCCGACGAGGGTGACGGCGAACTCGGTGAAAAGAGCTCCGGTGAGCCCGGTCAGGAATATGATCGGAACGTACACGGCAATCAGCACGATCGTCATCGCGATGATGGGGTTGGCGAGCTCGCGCGCTGCGAGGATCGCGGCCTGCCCGGGCTGCATGCCCTCTTCCAGATGTCGGTTGACGTTCTCGACCACGATGATGGCGTCGTCGACGACCAGGCCGATCGCGAGCACCAGGGCGAGCAGCGTCAGCAGATTGATCGAATACCCGAGCGCGAACATGACGGTGAAGGTGCCGACCAGCGACAGCGGTATTGCCACCGTCGGAATTAGCACCGAGCGCACCGACCCCAGGAAGGCGAACACCACCAGCGTCACGATGAAAAGCGCCTGGACCAGAGTCCAGATGACCTCCTCGATCGCGCTGTTCACGAACTTGGTGGAGTCGTAGACGATCTCGCCCTGCAGGCCCTGCGGCAGCTGCGCCTTGATGTCGGGGAACACGTTGCGCACGCGCGCTATCACTTCGAGCAAATTCGCCGCGGGCGCGACCTGGATCCCGATGTAGACGGCCTTCTTTCCGTCGAAGCCCACCTCCGAGTCGTAGTCCTCGGCGCCGAGCGTCACGTTGGCGACGTCGTTCAACCTGACGACCGCACCGCCTTGCTGCTTGATGACGAGGTTCTTGAACTGCTCGACGGTGCGAACGTCGGTCGACGCGGTGAGGTTTACCTGGACCATCTGGCCCTTGGTCGCGCCCACCGCCGACAGGAAGTTGTTGGCGGCGAGCGCCGCGCTCACGTCGGCCGCAGTGAGGTTGTAGGCCGCAAGCTTGTCCGGATCGAGCCAGGCGCGCAGCGCGAAAAGCTTCGCGCCCAGGATTTGAGCCGTCTGCACGCCTTCGACCGCCTGGAGCTTCGGCTGGACCACGCGGATCAGGTAATCGGTGATCTTGTTCGGCGCGAGCACGTCGCTCGCGAAGCCGATGTACATCGCTGCGATCGTTTGTCCGACCTGGACCGTGAGCACGGGCTGCTGCGAGCCCGGCGGGAGCTGGTTGAGGACCGCGTTGACCTTGGTATTGATCTCGGTGAGCGCCTTGTCGACGTCGTAGTTGAGCCTGAGCGCGGCCGTGATGGTGCTCACGCTCTGCCGGCTGACCGAGCTCATGTAGTCGATTCCGCTCGCCTGCGCGATCGAGTTTTCGAGCGGCGTGGTGATGAAGCCGGCGACGAGCGCCGGGTCCGCGCCGACGTAGGTCGTGGTCACGGTCACCACTGCGTTCTGCGTTCGCGGGTACTGCAGGACCGGAAGGAGCCCGATCGAGCGCAGACCGAGCACGAGCAGCGTCAGACTCACGACCGTCGCAAGGACCGGCCGCTCGATGAAAATATCGGTGAATTTCCTCATCCGGACCCCCTATTGGTCCTTGGGTTGCGGTGCCGGCTCGTTCGTCGGCTGGATAGAGTTGTTGACGACCACCGGAAATCCCGAACGCAGCTTGATTTGCCCGGCGGTGACCACCGTGTCTCCCTCCTTGATGCCCGAAAGGATCGCGACCTGGTCGCCGCGTGCCTCGCCGGTCGTCACGAACTTCTGTTGCGCGACAAGCGCGACTTTCTCGTCCTTCCCCTTGCTCTCTTCCACGACGAACACGGTGTCTCCGTAGGGGTTGTAGGAGACCGCGGTCTGCGGCAGCGTGAGGAAACGCTGCGGTCCGCCGGAGGCGAGCACCACCGTGGCGAACATTCCGGGAAGCAGGCTTTGCTTCGGATTGCGCACGGTCGCGCGCACCTGTACGTTGCGAGTCGCAGGATCCACCTTGGGATCGATCGAGGTCACCTCCCCGGGAAACTGCTGGCCCTGGAATGCGTCGGCTTTCAGGATGATTTTCTGCCTGAGCACGATCTTGCCGAGCGATTTTTGCGGCGCGTAGAAATCCACGTACACGGGGTCGAGCGCCTGCAGGGTGACGAGCTTCGTCCCGGCATTGACGTACTGTCCGACGTCCACCGCGCGGATTCCGAGCCGTCCCCCAAAGGGCGCGCGAACGAGTTTTTTGTTGAGCAGGGCCTGCTGCTCGGCGACCTGCGCCCTCGCGCTCTTCAAGCTCGCCGCGTCGGCATCCACCACCGCCTGGCTCACCGCTTGTATCTCCAGCTGCTTCTTGTCGCGCTCGTAGATGGTTTCCGCGAGCTCGGCGGCCGCCGCAAGCGAACGCAGTCTCGCCAGGTCCGATTCGGCGTTGAGCTGAACCAGCGGCGCGCCCGCCTCGACCCCCTGACCCGACTGGAAGTGGATGGCGGTGATGACCCCCGGCAATTCGGGCGCGATGTCCGCGCCGCGCACCGCGCGAAGCGTTCCGACCG
Source organism: Burkholderiales bacterium (assembly GCA_035637655.1). Lineage (GTDB taxonomy): Bacteria > Pseudomonadota > Gammaproteobacteria > Burkholderiales > SG8-39 > VBDM01. The sequence goes on from DASPWT010000168.1 coordinate 9,900, forward strand.
CCTGGAACTCGCCCTGCCATTCCGTGAACTGCGCCTTGGCCGTCGAGACGGTCTGAGGCGGAATGCCCTGCGCGGAGATGTTCTTGCGTATTGCGGCTCCCAGGAACGCCTTGAAACCGAATAGCCCGCCGAACAACACCCCGACGGCCACCAACATGATGATCATGCGCTTGGTCATGAATGCGACTCCCTACGATTCCTCATTTTCAGTTTGCGGTTTTCGCGGGAAGGAGGCCCTGCCCCTCGCGCTCCCACCAGCCGCCGCCCAGCGCCTGGAAGAGCGCCGCCGTGTCCGCGTAGCGCACCGCCTGCGCCTGAACGAGACCGATCTTCGCCTGTTCGTACTGGCGCTGCGCGTTGTAGAGCGCGAGATAGCTTGCCGAGCCGAACCGGAGCTGCGCGCGCGTCATTTCGAGGCTTTCGCGCGCCGCAAGCTCTGCATCCGCCTGAGCCTTGAGCGCGACCGCGTCGAACTCCAGGGCAAACAGCACGTCGGCGACGTTCTGGAACGCGCCGAGCACGGTCTGCTGATACTGCGCGAAGGCCTGGTCGTACGCGGCTTGTGCGCCGCGCTTCCTCGCTTGGAGCTGCCCCGCGTGGAAAATCGGCTGGAGCAGGCTGGCGCCGATGTTCCAGACCTGAGTGCCCGGGTCGAACAGCTTGGACGCGCCGGTCGAGGCGTTGCCGTAGCTGCCGCTCAAGGTCAGCTGCGGAAACATGAGCGCCTGTGCCACCCCGATGCGCGCGTTCGTCTGGCGCAGAACGGTTTCTGCCGCGCGGATGTCCGGCCGCTGGCGCACGAGGTCCGAGGGCAGGCTGACCGGGAGGTTCTGAGGCAGCTGGAACGCCGAAAGATCGAGCTCGGGCAGCCGCGCCTCGTCCGGAAATTTGCCGATCAGCACCGCAAGCTGATTGCGGGTCTGCGCGAGGGCCTTCTCGAGCGGCGGCAGGTTCGCGCGCGTCTGCGCAAGCTGCGCGCGCTGCGCGAGCACGTCCGAGCGCGAAATGGCGCCGAGCTCGAATTGCTTCTCGACCAGCTGCAGCTGGCGCTCCTGCGAATCGACGATATCGCGCGTCGCGCGGATCTGCTCGCGGAGCGACGCCTCGCGGAACGCGGTGGTCGCGATGTTCCCCGTCAGCGAAAGGTAGGTTGCCTCGAGCTGAAAGCGCTGGAAGTCTATGCCCGCCTGCAACGCCTCGAGCTCGCGCCGCGCCCCGCCCGCCACGTCGATGGCGTAGGACACGTTGACCGAAGCGTTGTACAGGTTGAAGGGGCTGATGGTGCCGGCCGGATTGCCGAAGGACGCGCCGGAAATGCGCTGGCGCCTCGCCGACAAGCCCGCGTCGACGCTCGGGTAGAGCACCGCGTACTGGGCGTTCAGGTTCTCCTCGGCCTGGCGGAGCGCGGCCTGCGCCGCGGCGAGCGTCGGATGGCCGCCGAGCGCCGTGCGCATGAGATCGTCGAGCTCGGGCGAACCGAAAAGAGTCCACCACTCGGCGGAGATCCTTGCCCCGACCTCGAAGCGCTGCGCTTCTCCTCCGCGTACCGGGGCTGCTTCGGTCCGCTCGGGCTGCGACCGCTCGGTATAGGCGCTGCCGGCAGGAGCGGCCGGCGCGCGGTAGTCGGGGCCCACCGCACAGGCCGCGAGCAAAGCGCTCGTCGCAGCGATGGCAAAGCCGCGGAGCGTAGCGGGAGCGCTCACCTCTTGTCCCTCGCGTGCTTTTCCCCGCGTTCCGGGCCGAGCCCGACGACGAGAGCGCGGACCGCCTCCCGCAGCTGGCGGTGTGCCTTGGCTTCTCCCCCGGAACCTCCGTGGAAAAAATGGTCGCGCAAGGCCGTGTTGAAGCTCACGGCGAGCATGAGGTCGGCGACCGTCTCGGGGACGGCGGCGGGCAGCACCCGCCCGAGCTGCTGCTCGGCGTGCAGATAGGCAGCGATCACCGCGGTCGTGCGCGCCGGACCCATCGAGCGCTCGTGCATCATGCTGCGAACGCGCCCAAGCAGCTCCTGGTCAGCGAAAAGCGAGCAGACGAGGGGCGCGATCCGGTGATGAAAGGCGAATGCGCTCTCCAGCACCCGCCCGAGATTCTTTTCTACCGTGTTCTGCCCGACCTGCAGGGGGAGGCTCTGCAGCACCTCGGGAAAATCACCGAGCTGGTGCAGCACCACCGACAGCATCAGCTCGGCCTTGTCGTGGAAATGGTGGTAGAGCGCGCCTTCAGCGACTTTCGCCGCGCGCGCGATGTCGCGCGTGGTAACGCAACCGAGCCCCTGCGAGCACAGCAGCCGTTCGGTCGCACCGATGAGCTTTTCCCTCTGGGCGATCGCCGGAGAACGGGAACTTACGCGGGCTGCAGCGGGCCTTGCCATGCGGGATCGGGCGGGAGGAGAGTTCGAATTGAGCAAACGCTCACGAATTATGAGCGATTGCTCAACACCATGTCAAGCGGGTGGCGGCCCTGCTAATCAGGCCGCGACACGGCTCTTCTGTTTCTGCTGCGCGGCCTTCGCGTGCATCGAGGCGTAGGCCTCATGCGCCGCGGCCTCCGCGTCGCCGACGTGCACCGGCATTCCCATGTCGGAGAGCACCGAGCCGAGGGCGGACAAGCACAGCATCACGTTGTCCGGCCGGCAGGAATAGCCCATGATGCCGATGCGCCAGATCTTGCCGGCGAGCGGGCCCAGCCCCGCGCCGATCTCGATGCTGAATTCGTTCAACAGCGTCTTCCGCACTTCGGCCTCGTTCACCCCCTCCGGGCAACGCACCGCGTTCATCTGCGGCAACTGGTGCTGCTCCTTCACCAGGAATTTGAGCCCCATCGCTTCGAGCCCGGCCTTCAGCGCATTGTGATGGCGCTGGTGGCGCGCCCAGGAGTTTTGCATGCCTTCGTCGCGCAGCAAGAGCAGCGCCTCGTGCAGGCCGAAGAGCGAGTTGGTCGGCGCGGTGTGGTGATAGGTGCGGTTTGACGCACCCCAGTAGCCGAGCAGGAGGTTCATGTCCATGAACCAGGAGCGGATCTTGTCCTTGCGCGCTTTGACGTGGTCGACCACGCGCTCGGAGAAGGACACCGGCGACAGTCCCGGCGTGCACGAGAGGCACTTCTGGCTCGCCGAATAGATCGCGTCGATCTCCCACTCGTCCACGCACACGGGCGAGCCGCCGAGCGTGGTCACCGCATCGACGATCGCAAGCGCGTCGTGCTTGTGCGCGATGCTCACCAAAGTCTTCGCGTCCGACTGTACGCCGGTCGAGGTTTCGCCGTGCACGAAAGCGACCACGCGGACGTCGCGGTTTTTCTTCAGCGCGTCCTCGAGCTTGTGCGGATCGACGGGGGCGCCCCACTCGTCCTCGACGACGATCGCCTTGCCGCCCGCGCGCTCGACGTTCTCGATCATGCGCCCGCCGAACACGCCGTTCCTGCACACGATCACCCTGTCGCCGGGGCGCACGAGGTTCACGAAGCAGGACTCCATCCCGACCGAGCCCGGGCCCGAGATCGGGAAGGTGAGCGGGTTCTCGGTCTGATAGACGTAGCGCAACAGCCCCTTCAGTTCTTCCATCATCTCGACGAAGACCGGATCGAGATAGCCGATCGCCGGCTGGCTCATGGTGGTGAGCACGCGCGGGTGGATCTCGGTCGGACCCGGACCCATGAGCGTTCTCTGCGGCGGATGGAACGAGCTGATGCGTTTGGCGGGCGCGAAATCGTCCATGGCTTCCTTTCCCGAAAAGGGCGACCCGAAGAGAACGTCGTCGGGACGCGATTTGACCTTCACCGGCTTCTTGGCGGAAGCCTCGTTGAGCACTTCGACGGCTTGAATCCCGCCCTCGGTGACGCGCTCGACCTCGGTCGCCCAGCGCGCCGGCACATAGCCGGACTTGACCCAGTTGTTGACGACCGCGCGATCGAGCCGGAAGGCTCGCGCGACTTCCGCTTGGCTGCCGAAGATTTCTACGAGGCGAGTCGCGCAGTTCATGTGGTTATCGCTAGTATGTCAACCTTATTTTGACAAATCAAGAACCCCCTTTAGTCCAAATGCATCCCGAGCCGCCTGATCAAGCTGCCAAAACGCTCGAATTCCGCCCGCAGGAGTTTCTCGTATTCCTCCGGCGTCGTGCCTACGGGCTCCATGCCGATCCCGGCCATGCGCTCGACCACCTCCGGCGATTTCACCGCGTCGTTCGCTGCACGGTTGAGCCGCGCGACGATCTCGCGCGGGGTGCGCGCGGCGACGAACACGCCGAGCGGGGCCGCCATGTCGAAGCCGGGTGCCACCGTTTCCGCGACGGTCGGGACCTCGGGCGTGAGGTTTGAGCGCCGCACCATGCTGAAGGCGAGCACGCGCAGCTTTCCGCTCTTGATTGCGCCAGCCGCGGCGGGGTAGCCGATGAAACCGAGCTGAACGTCGCCCGCGATCATCGCCGGAACCGACTGGCCGGCGCCTTTGAAAGGCACGTGGGTGAAATCGGCTCCGGTATCGGCTTTGAAGAGCTCCATCGTGATGTGATGGATCGAGCCGTTGCCTGAAGAGGCGTAAGGCATCGGGTTTTTTCTCGATTTGGCGGCCGCCACCAGCTCGGCGACCGAGCTGGCGGGCACCGACGGATGCACCACCAGCCACATCGGCACCACCACCGCGAGCGACACGGCTTGAAGATCGCGGAACGGGTCATAGGGCAGCGACTTGTAGAGGTGCGGCGCCGTGGTGATCACGCTGCTGTCGCTGATCAAGACCGTGTAGCCGTCGGGCGCGGACTTGGCGGTAAGGTCCGCCGCAATCGTGCTGCCTGCCCCGGGGCGGTTCTCGACCACGAACTGCTGGCCGAATGCGTCGCTCCACTTTGCCGCGAGCATGCGCGCGAGCGTGTCCGGATTGCCCCCGGGCGCGAGCCCCACGAGGACGCGCACGGGTTTTTGCGGCCAGGCCGGAGCCTGCGCGAGGACCGGTCCGTGCAGCGCGGCCGCGAGCATTGCGAGCAGAGATGCGATACGGTTCATTCGGGCGAAGAATTGCCTCAGACCTCAGAGTGTACGCGCAACAAGTTCGGGATCGTTTCCGGCGGCCGGCGGCCGAAGCCGCACTCGGCGGCGATGCCGAAGTCGCCTGCGTATTTCGCCGCGACCGCGATGCGCGCTCGCGTGCCCGCGACGCCGTCCGAGTCGTGCACCAGCCCGAGGAAGAGCTTGGTCCGGCGATGCAGTTTCAGATCGAGTAACGGTGCGAAATAGGCCTCGTCACTGCGATCCACCGGCACCGGCACGTGGATGTAGTCAAGCGGCCGGTCGAGCGACTGGATGAGCCGGTTGTGGACTTCCACCATGTTCGCGGTGCTTTCCGGCTCCTTCCAGTGACGCCCGCCGTAGCTGCCGTAGCAAAGGTGCACACCGAGCTCCGCGTCGCGCGGAACGCGGTTACAGTGCATCGCGAGGCGCGCGATGACGCCCGCCTTCACATCGGGAAAACTCGCGTGGCGCACGCCTTCCCATTGCCCCATCTCGGTCGAGACGTCCCACTGGATCGCAAGGTCCTCGTGCCGGATCGCCTCGCAGATCTCGTCCACCTCGCGGAAAAGCTGCCCGCGATAGATTGGCTCCACGATCGCGTGGTGCTCATAAACGAGATGTGCATTCAGAAACGCCGCGGTGGTCGGCAGCGAGACCTGAAAGCGCAAGTGCTTCGGCACGGCGCCCTGCTCGCGCAACGCGCAAAGGCTCTTGTAGGAGTCGATCGCGGCTTCGGGATAACCGAGCCTGCCGATGCGGACGTCTTCCGGCCGCACGCCGGCCTTGAGGCGCATGCGCGGCGGCGGCGGCGCGCCGCGCGCAATGACGGCCGAGCCTTTCCAGGTGCGCGTGCCTTCGATGGGATGGGTGATGCGGCCTCCCGCGGCGACCTCTTGCAGGTCATCTTCGAACGAGGGATCGTCTTCGAGCACGAAACGCAGGCGTGACACCCACGAGGTCCGCGGCCCGGTCTCCCCGTCCGGGATGCGCTTCATGCGGCCGCCAAGGAGCGGCCCCACGGTGCGAAACACTTCCTCGCTGTCTTTCAGACCGACGCTGCCGACGAGCAGCACTTCCCGGGAGGAGGGCGAAACGGGCTTCACGCCCTCAATTGTAATGGGCGCGGAGTGGGCAGGCGGCCGAAAAGGAGGGAACCGGACTAAAGAGCGTGTTTGTGTGCGGCGGCTTCGTCGGCTCTCGACGCAAACGCGCGCGCCGGACCGACGCGGCCTACGAGAGGCAGCTTGAGCGCCGGATCGAAAGGATTGATCCCGAAGCTCAAGCCGAGGAGGTTCACTTCGAAGCCTTCGACCGCGCTCGCGGTGAGGCCGGCGAGTCCGAACAGCGAAAACTGGAAGCCGCGTCCGCTCGGGGCGGATCCGACCAGTTTCAGCCCGGAATAGTCCTTGCCGATCGCGGTCGGCGGGAGGTCCGCTTCCAGTTCGGGCACCGCGCGCAATACCCAGGCGGTGAAAGTGTTGGAGTTCGGCCCGGGCCACATGGTGTATTCGCCGGTCCAGGGATAGGAATGCGCGGCCTTGTCGATGCGCGCGATGAGTTCTTCTACGCCCGCGCCGCGTTTTTCGGCGACCAGTTCGGGCACCGATCCGAACCAGCGCACGTCGGGCGCGCGATGCCGCACCACGAGCGCGGTGTCCTGCCAGCGCAGGCGCCAGCCGATGATCTCGTACACCGTGTACTCGGTGGCGGCGGCGGGCTTCACCGCGATCCAGGTGTGGACGCCGAAAACGCCCCGCCATCCGATGACGCGGGCCGCGTAGACCTGGACGATCGCATCCCGGGCGGTCGCCGGGTCGGGGGCGAGGCCCACCGGATCCCGGCTCGCGCTGCGCCAGTCCTGCGCGGTGACTCGCCCCACCATCGCGGCGGCGAGCGCGACCGCGCCTGCGACGACGAGATAACCGACGATGCCCACGCGACGCCTCATCAATGTTTCATTGCCCGTTTTACAGATAGAGCGTGACAGCTTCATTTCGTTCAACGGGGCCGAAAGAGGGAGGTTGACGCCGCCGAGAGGCGACGGCTGGTAATACTGCGCGTTCGGCGTTCTAGTCGAACGCCTTGTCGCCGTCGCCCGACGTTTTTCCGGTCGCGCGAACCGCAGCGAAATCGAAGAGCTTCCGGTCCATGAGATGCGAAGGCACGAAATCCGAAAGCGCCCGGAACATCGACTCGACGCGCCCCGGGTGGTGCCTTTCCCACTCGCGCAGCATCTCCTTGACCTGCCTTCGCTGCAGCGTAGGCTGCGATCCGCACAGGTCGCAGGGAATGATCGGGAAGCCCTTGATCTGCGCGTAGGCTTCGAGGTCCTTTTCCGCCACGTAGGCGAGCGGCCGGACGACGACGTGGTTGCCGTCGTCGGACTGCAGCTTCGGCGACATCGCTTTCATCTTGCCGCCGAAGAACAGGTTGAGGAAAAACGTCTCCAGGATGTCGTCGCGGTGGTGGCCGAGCGCGATCTTGGTCGCGCCCATCTCGCGCGCGACGCGATAGAGGACGCCGCGACGCAGCCGCGAGCACAGCCCGCACATCGTCTCGCCTTCGGGGACGACGCGCTTCACGACGGAATAAGTGTCCTGCACCTCGACGCGGTAGGGAATGCCGAGCGACTCGAGGTAATCGGGCAAAACGTGCTCGGGGTACCCGGGGTGGCGTTGATCGAGGTTGACGGCAATGAGGTCGAAGCAAACCGGCGAGCGCTCGCGCAGCTTCAAGAGCACGTCGAGCAGCCCGTAGCTGTCCTTGCCGCCGGAGACGCACACCATGACGCGGTCGCCTGCCCGGATCATGTCGTAGTCGCCGATCGCCTCGCCGACGAGCCGGCATAGGCGTTTTTCGAGCTTTCCCGCTTCGAAGCGCTGCTTGCGGGTGAAGTGGATTTTCTCGGGCGCGTTCATATATTGATGCTCCTCCCTCCATCTACGGCAATTATGTGCCCGGTGACGTAAGGCGCTTCCGCAATCAAATAGTAAACAGCGCGGGCGACGTCGTCGGGGTCGCCGGTGCGCCGGAGCAGCGTGTGCGAGACGATGCGCTGGCGCGTCAGGTCGTCCCACGATCCGTCCTCGGGCCAGAGGATGGCGCCGGGCGCCACGCCGTTCACGCGCACATCGGGCGCGAGCTCGCGCGCAAGCGAGCGCGTGAGACCCGCAAGGCCCGCTTTGGCGATCGAGTAGATCACGTAATTCTTGAGCGGCCGGTCGGCGTGGATGTCGGTGATATTGACGATTGCCCCGCCGGTCTTCTTGAGGTGCGGCGCGGCGGCCTGCGAAAGAAAAAGCGGCGCCCGGAGATTCGCGCCCATGAGGCTGTCCCAGGTCGCCTGAGTGATCTCGCCGACCGGTGTCGGAAAGAAGGTCGAAGCGTTGTTGACCAGCACGTCGAGCCTCTCGAAGCGACCGATCGTGTTTCTCACGATTTCGGACAAGCCCGCGATATCGAGCAAGTCGGCTTGCACCAGCGCAACGGAATCGGGGCGCGCGACGTTCAATTCGGCACGCAGCGCTCTCGCCTCGCGCTCCGATCCCCGGTAGTGCAGCATCAGGTTCGCGCCCTCGCGATGCAGGCGGCGAGCGATCGCGGCGCCGACGCGTTTCGCGCCGCCGGTGACGAGCGCAACTTTCCCTGAAAGCGGTTCGCTCATGGCCTAGAATGATACCGGAATACTCTTTCCATTCCCGATATGGCACTCCTCGAGCCTACGCCCGACGCGCGCGTGCACAGCGATCGTGTCGCCGAGCACATTCGCGGCGAAATCACGGCAAGCGGCGGCTGGATAAGCTTCGCGCGCTACATGGAGCTCGCGCTCTACGCGCCGGGGCTCGGCTACTACAGCGCGGGGGCGAGAAAACTCGGCAAAGGCGGGGATTTCGTGACGGCGCCCGAGATCTCGCCGCTCTACGGACAGACGCTCGCACGCCAGGTGAAGCAAGTGCTGGAGGCCGGGTTCGACGAGGTGCTCGAAGTGGGTGCCGGGAGCGGCGCACTCGCCGCGACGCTGCTCGAGGAGCTGGAGCGCTCGGGAAAAACCCCGCGCAACTATCTCATCCTCGAGCTCTCGGCCGACCTTCGCGAGCGAAGCCGGGACACCCTCGCGGCGAGGGTGCCGCACCTGCTCGAGCGCGTGGCCTGGCTCAACCGCCTGCCTCCCGTGTTTTCCGGCGTCGTACTCGGCAATGAAGTGCTCGATGCGATGCCCGCCCACGTGGTGCGCGTTCAGAGCGCAAAAGTGGAAGAAGGGGGCGTCGGCGTGCGAAACGATCGCCTCGACTGGTCCTGGCGGCTGGCTTCCGGCGGGCCGCTCGAGGCCGCGCGCTCGCTCAAGCTGTCCGAGGGGTTTCGCACCGAGATCCAGCTGGCCGCGCAGGGCTTCATACGTTCGCTCTCGGGCGTGCTTGAGAAAGGCGTGGCGTTTTTCGTCGATTACGGCTTTCCGCAAAAGGAGTATTACCATCCGCAGCGCAAGGACGGGACGCTCATGTGCCACTACCGCCACCACGCGCACGCCGATCCCTTCTTCCTCCCGGGACTGCAGGACATCACCAGTCACGTCGATTTCAGCGCCATTGCCGGGGCCGCGCGCGAGGGCGGGCTGGAAGTCGCCGGCTACACCAGCCAGGCGCAGTTCCTCGTCAATTGCGGCATCACCGAGGTGATGTCGCGCACGCCGGCGGAGGACGGCGCGAAGTTCCTTCCCCTCGCCAACCAGGCGAACCGCCTGATGAGCCCGGCGGAGATGGGGGAACTCTTCAAGGTGATCGCGCTCGCGCGGGGATTCTCCCGGCCTTTGCTCGGTTTCGGCGAAGGCGACAAGCGGGGCGCGCTGTAAGGTGTAAGCTATCCGCTCCGACGCCGGAGGACGCTCCGATGGAAGCTGCGCGAACGCAATGGGTCAAGGTCCACCCGCTGGTCGTGCGCATCACGCACTGGGTCAACGCTTTCGCCATCCTTGTCATGGTCGCAAGCGGCTGGCGCATCTACAACGCGTCGCCTCTTTTCCCGTTCAGGATCCCGAACGAGCTCACGCTCGGGGGTTGGCTCGCCGGAGCGCTGCAGTGGCACTTCGCGGCGATGTGGCTGCTCGTGATCAACGGCGTCGTATACGTGACCTACGGCGTCGTCTCCGGACACTTCAGGAGGAAGCTCCTGCCGATCACGCCGCGGGCGATATTCCACGACGTGCTGGAGGCGCTGCGCGGAAAGCTGGCGCACGAGGACCTGTCCGTATACAACGCCGCGCAGCGCACCGCCTACCTCGCGATCATCCTGTGCGGCGTCGTGCTGGTTCTCTCGGGCCTCGCGATCTGGAAACCGGTTCAGTTGCAGGAGATCACGGCGATTATCGGCGGCTATGAAAGCGCGCGCGTAGTGCACTTTCTCGCGATGGCGCTGCTTGTGCTCATCGTGTTGGTCCACGTAGTCATGGTGATCCTTGTGCCGCGCACTCTCCCGACGATGATCACAGGCCGCGCAAGGAGGGCTTCATGAAGAAACGGTCGATGGAAACGAGTCTCGCCGGACATTCGGGAAAGCTCATCCGCTCGATCGAGCGGCGCCTCTTTCTCAGGCAGGGATTGTCGCTGGGGGCGCTCGCCCTGCTCTCGGGCTGCGATCTCACCGACGACGAGAGCGTGCAGAAGCTGCTCACCGGGATGTCGCGCTGGAACGACAGCGCTCAAGGCTGGCTCTTCAATCCGAACAAGCTCGCGCCGGAATTCCCGGAGAGCGCGATCACCAAGCCCTTCCCCTTCAACGCCTTTTACAGCGTGGACGAGGTCCAGACCGTGGACGGCGCGAGCTACCAGCTCGAGCTCGCCGGCCTCATCCGCGACAAGAAACCCTGGACGCTGCCCGAACTCTACTCCCTCCCGCAGACCTCGCAGATCACGCGTCACATCTGCGTCGAGGGCTGGAGCGCGATCGGCAAGTGGAGCGGCGTGCGTTTTTCCGATTTCCTTGCGCGCATCGGCGCCGACACCTCGGCGAAGTACATCGGCTTCAAGTGCGCCGACGACTACTACTCGAGCGTCGATATGGCCACCGCGCTGCACCCGCAGACGCAGCTCACCTTCCGCTACGCAGACGAGATCCTGCCGCCCAAGTACGGCTTTCCGATGAAGCTGCGCATCCCGACCAAGCTCGGCTTCAAGAACCCCAAGCACATCATGTCGATGTTCGTCAGCAATGAATATCCGGGCGGCTACTGGGAGGACCAGGGCTACAACTGGTTCAGCGGCAGCTGATGAAACCCCTGGAAGCCATCGCGCTTGCGGCGATCCTTGCGACAAGCGCCGGCGCCCGGGCCGCGGATGCGCCTGGGAAGCCGATGAAGACGGACGAGCCCATGCACGGCGAAATGAAAAGGAAGAGCATGAAAAAAGGCGACGTGAAGAAAGCCGCGGAAAAGAAAGAACGCGAGATGAAGCCGATGATCGAGAGGGAAGCGGCCGGATCGGCGAAGAAATAGGCGCGCCGCGCGCCTTTAGCGCGGGTCGAGCGTCATGAAGAGGTTGTTGAGCGACTCGGCGAGCGTCGGGTGCGCGAAGATGGCTTCCTTGATCGCCGTGTAGGGAATATTGCCCATCATCGCGATCTGCAGCATCGACATGATCTCCCCGCCTTCCACGCCGAGGATGGTGCAGCCGAGGATCTGCAGCGTTTTTGCATCCACGATCGCCTTCATGAAGCCGCGCGTCTCGCTCGTCTCGATCGCCCTTGCGACGCTCGCCATCGGCAGATTCGCCACGCGGTAGTCGAGCCCGCGCTTTTGCGCCTCGGTCTCGTTCAGTCCTACCGTCGCGAGTTGAGGGTCGATGAACATGCAATTGGGCACCGGTCGCCCTTCGATGGTCGCGTTGCCGCCGTTCAGCCAGTTCTCGCGCAGAACGCGGAAATCGTCGTAGGAGATGTGCGTGAAGGCGGGCCCGCCTTTCACGTCGCCGATCGCGTAGATGCCCGGGACATTGGTCTCGAGCTTCGGATTCACCCTGATGAAGCCCGAATTGTCGGTCTCGACGCCGGCGGCGCCGAGGTCGAGGCGGTCGGAATTTGGAACGCGGCCGAGCGCAAGGAGCAGGTGGCTGCCCGAGACTTTCTTGGCGCCATCTTGCAGCAGCACGCGCACGCCGGCGCCGCCCTTTTCGACGCGCTTCACCTGAGCCGAGTTGAGCACCTCGATTCCGTCTTCCTTCAGGATTTTCTCGACCTCGGCCGAGACGTCGGGGTCCTCGCGCAGAATCAGCCGCGGATCGCGGTTCACGACCGTCACGCGGGCGCCGAAGCGCCTAAACATCTGGCAGAACTCCAGGCCGACATAGCCGCCGCCGAGCACGATGAGATGCTTGGGCAGCTCGGTGAGCTCCATGATGCTCGATGAATCGAGGAAGGGAACGCGGTCCAGGCCTTCGATGGGCGGCACCGCGGGCCGGCCCCCGGTGTTGATTACGATTCGCTTGCCCTCAAGCTCTCTCGTGCCGCCCCTCCTTAGTTCCACCACAACGCGCTTTGCGTTCTCGAGACGAGCTTCACCAAAAATCAACTCGACATTGGCGGTTTTCTCAAGCGTCTTCTGGCCGTAATTGCGGAAGCTCTCGACCACGCCGCGCTTGCGCTTGACCACCCGGCGCATGTCCACCGTGACGCGACCGGCGTTGACGCCGTAGCCCTTTGCGCGCCGGGCGAGATACGCGACGCGGCCGCTCGCGACCATCGTCTTGGTCGGAGTGCAGCCGACGTTGATGCAGGTGCCGCCGACGTGCTCACGCTCGATCACCGCGACCTTCCGGCCGGCTCGAGCGAGCGCCAGCGCGAGCGGCTTCCCCGATTGCCCGGTGCCGATGATGACCGTGTCGAACTTAGCAGTGCTCATGACGCCTCCTATAAAGCTGAGTCGCATCCGGTCGGCGACGAAATGCAGCTTCCGTGTCAGTATAATCGCGGCATGCCGCACATCGCCGCGTTCGTTTTCGCTGTCCTGCTTGCCGCCGCGCCCGCGTGCGCGCAGGATTCGAGTCGGCTCGTCGAGCAGGCCAAAAGGCGTTGGGCCGAGAGCCCGCACGGGCCGATGCTTGAACGCATCCTCCCCCCAACATTCGGGCTGCCCCAGCTTCCGGCGCCGAAATCCCGCGGCGCGCGCCTCGCGGTGCAGTACTGCGTGCAATGCCACAACCTGCCCAATCCGGCAATGCATCACGCGGCGAAGTGGCCGGCGATCTTCGAGCGCATGGTGGTGCGCATGAGAGGTAGGGGCAACCTGGGCGAGCTGATGCAGGACATGATGGCGGGTGTCGAGGCTCCGACCGCGGCGGAGGCGGAAATCCTGCTT
>DASPWT010000169.1:0-21720 GCA_035637655.1 Burkholderiales bacterium
CGCGATGCGGTGGCGAAGCTCTGCGCCGCTTTCCCGATGGACTACTGGCGCGCGACAGACCGCGAGCGGCGCTATCCCACCGAGTTCGTGCGCGCGCTCACCGAGGCGGGCTGGCTCTCCTGCCTCATCCCCGAGGAGTACGGCGGCGCGGGCTTGAAGCTCGCCGCGGCCGCTGCGATTCTCGAGGAAGTCCAGAAGAGCGGCGCGAACGGCGCCGCCTGCCACGCGCAGATGTACACCATGGGGACGGTGCTGCGGCATTGCAGCGAGGCGCAGAAAAGGAAATACCTGCCGAAGATCGCCAAAGGCGAGCTGCGCCTGCAGGCCTTCGGCATCACCGAGCCCTCGGCCGGCACCGACACCGCGTCGATCCGCACGGCCGCGGTCAGGAAAGGCGACCGCTACGTCTTGAACGGCCAGAAAGTCTGGACTTCGCGCGCCGAGCACTCCGACATCATGCTGCTCCTCGCGCGCACCACGCCGCGCGAGCAGGTGCAAAAGAAGACCGAAGGCCTCTCTGTGTTCCTGATCGACATGAAGGCCGCGCTGAATAAGGGGTTGTCGATCCGCCCGATCCGCACCATGATCAACCACGCCACCACCGAGATTTTCATCGACAACCTGGAAGTGCCCGCGGAAAACTTGGTCGGCGAGGAAGGCAAGGGCTTTCGCTACATCCTCGACGGCATGAACGCCGAGCGCATCCTGATCGGAGCGGAGTGCATCGGCGACGCGAGATGGTTCCTCGCAAGGGCGACCGCCTACGCCAACGACCGCAGGGTGTTCGGCCGGCCGATCGGCCAGAACCAGGGCGTGCAGTTCCCCATCGCGCGCGCCTACATGGCGACCGAGGCCGCGGCGCTCATGGTCGAGCGCGCCGCCGCGCTCTACGACGCGGGCAAGCCCTGCGGCCCCGAATCCAACATGGCGAAGCAGCTCGCGGCGGAAGCCTCCTGGCAGGCGGGCGACATGTGCCTGCAGACCCACGGCGGGTTCGGCTTCGCCGAGGAGTACGACGTCGAGCGCAAATTCCGCGAGACTCGGCTCTACCAGATCGCGCCGATCTCGACCAATCTCGTGCTGTGCTACCTCGCCGAGCACGTGCTCGGCCTGCCGCGGTCCTACTAGGAGACTGGATCATGAAACACGCGTTGCGGCTGTTCGTTTTCGCGGCGGCCTTGGCTTCGGTCCCCGCCCTGGCGCAGGAGTATCCCAGCCGCGCGGTGCGGATGCTCGTGCCGAATGCGCCCGGCAGCTCGATCGACACCATGAGCCGCATCGTCGCGGCGAAACTGGGCGACGTTCTCGGCCAGCCCGTCTTCGTCGAGAACCGGGACGGCGCGGGCGGCCTGATCGGGGTGGAGGCCGGCAGGAACGCCAAGCCCGACGGCTACACGCTGATCTGCGCGTCCAACGGCTCCATGATCATCGCGCCGCTGCTGAAGAAAAACGTTCCCTACGACGCGGTCGGCGATTTCGCGCACATCGGAAGCTTCGCCGTGACGCCCAACGTGCTGATCGTCAACCCCGAGCTGCCGGTGAAGAACGTGAAGGAGTTCATCGAGTACGCAAAGGCGAACGCGGCGAAGATCAACATGTCCTCGGCGGGCGTGGGCTCGCAAAGCCACCTCTCCGGGGTGCTGCTCATGACGATGGCGGGCTTCGACTCGCTGCACGTTCCGCACAAGGGCGGCGGGCCCTCGGTCAACTCCGTCGTCGCCGGACAGACGCACTGGAGCATCACGCCGGCGCCCGCGGTGATGTCCTTCGTGAAGAACGGCAGGCTGCGTGCGGTCGGGCAGAGCCTGCCGCGGCGCTCGGAGACGCTCGGCGACATCCCCGCGGTGGCGGAGAGCGTACCCGGATACGACTACAGCGGCTGGGCGGGGCTGATTGCGCCCAAGGGCACGCCCCAGCCGATCCTCGACAGGCTGCATACTGCGCTCGGAAAGACGCTCGCCCTGCCCGAAGTGCGGGAAGGCCTCGCCAAGCAGGGAGCGGAGGTGTTCACGGGCTCCTCGGAGGATTTTCGCCGTTTCCTCGCACAGGACCAGGCGAACACGGTCAGGGTCATCAGGGCGGCGCAGCTGCAACCGGAGTAGGGCGCGCGCCAGGGGCCTTCAGCGCTTCACGCCCATCATTTTGTCGGGCAGCCAGGTGGCGATCTCGGGAAAGACGCACAGGATCACGATCGCGAGGAACATGCACAGCACGTAGGGGATCGTCCCCCACATGATGCGCGTGACCGGCACGTCCGGCGCGATCGAGCTGACGATGTAGATGTTCAGGCCCACCGGCGGGTGGATCAGGCCGATCTCCATGTTGATGGTGAGGATCACGCCGAACCATACCGGGTCGAACCCCGCCGCCGTGATGATGGGGTAGAGGATGGGCGCGGTCATCAGGATGATCGCAGCCGGCGGAATGAAAAACCCGCAAACCAGCAGGAACAGGTTGATCATCCCCATCAGCACCCAGCGGTTGAAGTGCGCATCGGCGATCGCTTGCGCGAGCGTCTGGGTGAGGTAGAGCGAAGTGAGCATGTAGCCGAACAGCACCGCCGCCGCGATGATCATCAGGATCATCACCGACTCGCGCGTCGTGTCGCGCAGGATCAGCCACCACTGCCGCGGCTGCCACATCTTGTAGATCATCACGGCCAGCACCAGGCACAGCGCCGCGCCCACGCCCGCCGCTTCCGAGGGCGTCGCGATCCCGCCGTAGAGCACGTACATGACGCCGGCGATGATCGCGAGAAACGGCGCGATCTTCGGGATCGACTGGAACTTTTCCTTCCAGCTGTAGCGGAAATCGACCGCGTGCGAGCGGAACCCGCGCTTCCAGATGATGAACAGCGTCCACAGCATGAATAGACCGGTGAGCACGATGCCCGGCATCACCCCGGCGAGGAACAGCCGCCCGATCGAGGTCTCGGTCGCGATCCCGTAGAGGATGAAGGTGATCGAGGGCGGGATCAGGATGCCTAGCGTGCCGCCCGCGCAGATCGATCCGGTCGCGACGTCGTCCGGATAGCCGCGCCGGCGCATCTCGGGGATGCCCATCTTGCCGATTGCGGCGCAGCACGCGGGCGATGACCCGGTCAGCGCCGCGAACAGCGCGCACGCTCCCAGGTTGGAGATCGCCAGGCCCCCCGGCAGCCGGTAGAGCCAGCGGTCGAGCGCCTCGTAGAGGTCCTTGCCCGCGGGCGAGGAGCCGATCGCCGCGCCCATCATCACGAACATCGGGATCGACACCAGCGTGAAGTCGTTCAAGCCCGCGTAGAAAGTCTCCGCGACGACGTGCAGCGCGCCGAACCCCTGGAAGATCATGATGAAGACGATCGAGATCGCGCCCAGGCCGAATGCGACCGGCGTGCCCGAAAGGAGCATTGCGAGCGTCACGACGAGCACCATCAGGCCCTGGGTGGTGGGGCTCACGCTTCACGCTCCTTCGTGATTCCAAAAGGCGGCTCGCGCCCGGCGGCGAGGTTGTAGATGTCGGCCACGTACTGCAGGGACAAGAGACCGAGTCCGATCGGCATCGAGGAATACGGGATCCACAGGCGCGCGCGCCACATGGTGTCGGACACCCAGCGGTGGTCCCAGGCCTCCTTCCAGAAATTGAAAGTGAGCACCGCTAGCGTCACGGCGAACGCAAGCGAAATCGCGGCGGCAAACAGCGCGAGCCAGAAGCGCGCACGCGGGCCGAGGTAGTGGGGCAGCACGTCGACGTTGACGTGGCCGCGCGTCATCAGCACGAACGGGCTGCCGACGAAAGTCGCCGCGATCAGGCAATAGGTGGTGAAGTCGGTCTGCCAGATGGTGTGCTGGTTGAGCGCGTAGCGCACGAACACCATGTGGCAGACCACGAGCACGCCGGACCCGATGAGCCCGGCCGCGACAAAGCCGCTCAGCTGCGACAGCAGCCTCACCCCGCGTACGAAGCGGTCCATGGCGCTCGGGCTCGGACTGGAAAACGATCGGCGGACGATACGAACCCCCCGCCGAAGGGCGGCCTTCCGCCTATTTGACGCTCAGCGCCGCATCGATGAGCTGCCGGCCGTCGGGAACTTCCTTGGCGAACTCCGCGTACGAGCTTTCCCGGGCCACCTTCACCCACTGGTCGTATTCGGCCGCGGTCAGCGTGACCACCTCGACCCTGTTCGCCTTGAATACCTTGACCATCTCGTCGTCCAGTCCCTTGGCCTCCCTGGCGAAATACGCCTCGGACTTCTTGCCCGCCTTGAGGAGCGCGCCCTGCTGGCTCTTGTTCAGGCGGCTGAAGCTTTTCTTCGACATCAGCACCGGCTCGTACATGAACCACAGGGCGTTTTCCCCCGGCGCGGTGAGGCATTTCACCTGCTCGTAGATGCGGAACGAAACGAAGCTGCCCGAGCTCGTGTCGGTCGCATCGGCAACGCCGGTCTGCAGGGCGTTGTAGACCTCGTTCGACGGTATCGAGACGATCGAGGCGCCCGCGGACTGCCACATCGCGGCGAAAGTCGGCCCGGCCGAGCGCACTTTCAGGCCCTTGATGTCATCGGGGGTGCGGATGCAGGTTTTTTTCGATGCGATCGCGCCGGCGAGCCATGCATCCGAAAGCACGATGACTCCGGCCTTGTCGATCTTGGCCTTGATCTCCTGCATGAACGCGGAGCCGTTGATGCGCGCCGCGCGCTCGTGGCTGCGCACCAGCGCCGGCATCAGCGTTGCGCCGAATGCGCGCACCTTGCCGCTCGCGTAGTCGAGCGGGAACGAGGAGATGTCCAGCTGCCCGTTCACCAGCGCGTTCCACTGCTCGTTCGGTTTGAACAGCGACGCGCCCGGATACACCTGCACGTCGAGCTCGACGCCCGCCGCCTTGGCGTCGCGCGCGATGATCTGCACCATCTCGTCGCGCACGTCTCCCTTGCCGCCGGGAAACTGGTGCGACGCGCGCAGCACCGTCGGCGCCGCAAAGGCCGGGCCGGCGATCAAAGCGCCCGCGAGCGCCGCCGCAATGCCGCACCGCTTGAAATTCTTCATGGATGCCTCCTCCAGCCGGTCACTCGCCCATCCGCGAGCGGATTTCCGCGGCGACTCTCAGTTCGCTTTTCACGCCCGTAACCCCGTGAACCGAAGTGACGACGCGGGTGGCATTTTGCCACTCCTCGCGCGTATCGACGATCCCGCGCAGGCGCACCCTGCCCCCCGCCGAGTCGACGCCAAAACTGAGAGCCCGCGTGAAAGGGTCGGCGCGCAGGGCCGCCTTGATGCTCGCCTGCAGCGCGAGATCGGCAAGCGCGCCGTGGGACTCCTCGGTTTCAACGAAGTCGGGTTTCCTGGACAGATGGATGATTTCCTCGGCGCACTGCTCGACGCTCATGCGCTCGGTGTTGAGCGACAGGTCGTAGCCTTCCGGATCCTGCCACTCGATGTCGAAGTGACGCCTGGCGATCGCGCCCTGCGCCTCGTCGCTGTTGCGAATCTCGGCGGCGACCGCGTCGCGGTCGCTCGTGTCGAGCCGCTCCATCATGCGCTTCACGCGCAGCTCGAAAGGCGCGCAAATGCGCACGCAGATCGCGTGCTTCACCGGCCGCAGCAGGTGGGCGGCGCCCCAGCCGCGCATCACCGCGCCTTTGCTCGCAACCTGCAGCATCTCGTCGGCGGTAAAGATGGAAAGGCTGGTCTTGTCGGCGGTGAGCCGCTCGAACAGGTTGGCCTTTCCGCCCAGCAGCCGGATGACGTGGCTCTTTCTCAAGCGCATCTTGTCGGCGAGGTTGTTGATCATTTCGTGGTAGACCACCGGCACCCCGAGCTCGGATTCGAGGATGCGGGCGACATCCATCCCGAGGGACCCCATTTCGCGCGTCATTGCGACCAACGGCATAGAACCTCCCTTGTCTGCTTGTTCGAGCCTGACAGTGTAGCAGACGCTGACCCCGGGGCACCGCGTGACCCAGGTCAGTTCCCGGACCGTCCGCAAACGCCCCTGATTCCGCGGAGTTTTATGGCCCGCTATTTGCGTTCGCCCTCGAGCAGCAGCGCGATCAGCGATGCCAGCTCCTTTTCCTTCCTGGCGAAAAAGTGGTCGGTCGCGAACACCATGGCCTGGCTCGAGCCGCGCATGCGCTTGAGCAGCGCGGCGCGCTTCGGCGCGCCTTGCACCACGGGGCCGAGATCGTTTTCCGCGTAGACGTCGAAGACCGGAAACTTGATGCGCTTGATCGCCGCGAACTCCCCGCTCGAGATGGAAAGCGAGATCCACCCCGCGAGCGGAACCTGCGGGTGCGCAGCGACATAGTGGTTCGCCATGCGCGAGCCCATGCTGTGCGAGACGAGCACGATCCTGTCGTAATGCTTGCGGCGCAGGTGGGTCATCGCCGCGGCGAAGCGCGCGTCGGCTTCCCAGAAGAGCACCGGGTAGCGCGCCGCGGGCGCGTCCGCGGCGAGGACCGGCATCTGGATCGAAAGCGTGGTGTAGCCCGCGTCGGCGAGGCGCGTGCGCAGCTCGCCGATCAGGCCGTGGTCGGGATGAACGCCCTGGCCGTGCGCGAGGATGATCGCGCCCTTCGCGTTCTTCGCCTCGGTGTAGATGCCGAGGAATTTCTCGGTCCGCGGCGCCTCGAGCCATACCGGCTCGCCTGCGACGAGCTGCGGCACGATCTCGCCGGCCCAGCGCTTCTCGCGCGCGTAATCGGAGGGCTGCTGCTGTGCGGCGGCGAGGAGCGGCGCGCACATCGCGGCGGCGCAGATCGTTTTCCACCGAAAAGATCGCATTCCGTGCTCCCGGGTTCCTGCCGCAATTGTAGCGTCCCGGGAGCCGCTACGGCGCTTTCGGATAAAATACCGCGTCTCCAACGGCCTAAAACTCATGGCGGGACCGCTTTCGCGCATCCGCGTCCTCGATCTCTCGCGCGTTCTCGCCGGGCCCTGGGCGGGGCAGAACCTCGCCGATCTCGGCGCCGAAGTCATCAAGGTCGAGCGTCCGGGCTCGGGCGACGATTCGCGCGCTTTCGGTCCGCCCTGGGTGAAGGACAAGGAGGGGCGCGACACCGGGGACTCGGCCTATTACACCTCGGCCAACCGCGGCAAGAAATCGGTCACGGTCAACATCGGGAAGCCCGAAGGCCAGAAGCTCGTGCGCGAGCTCGCCAGGATTTCCGACGTGCTCATAGAGAATTACAAGTTCGGCGATCTCGCGCGCTACGGCCTCTCCTACGACGACCTCGCGAAAATCAACCCGCGCCTCATCTACTGCTCGGTCACGGGCTTCGGCCAGACCGGCCCGTATCGCGAGCGCCCCGGCTACGACTTCATGATCCAGGGCATGGGCGGCATGATGAGCGTCACCGGCGAGCCGGACGATGCGCCGGGCGGCGGGCCGCAGCGCGCCGGCGTCCCCGTCGCCGACATCATCACCGGCATGTACGCGTCGATCGCGATCTGCGCCGCGCTCGCGCACCGCGCGCAGAGCGGAGTCGGGCAGCATCTCGATCTCGCGCTCCTCGACTCGCAGATCGCGCTTCTCGCCTACCAGAACACGAACTATTTTTCCACCGGCAGGGCGCCCGAGCGGATCGGCAACCTGCACCCGAACATCGCCCCGTATCAGCCGTTCCGCACCAAGGACGGCAGCGTCATTCTCGCCTGCGGCAACGACAACCTCTACCGCAAGTTCTGCGAGGCGGCGGGCCGGCCCGAACTCGCAGACGACCCGCGCTTTGCGACCAATGGCAGGCGCGTAGAGAACCGCGCGGAGCTGACGCGGCTGCTCGCGCAAGTGTTCGCGCAGCGCACCACGCGCGAATGGGTCGAGCTGCTGGACGCGGCGGGCGTCGCGAACGGGCCGATCAACGACGTCGCCCAGGTCTTCCAGGAACCGCAGGTAAAGGCGCGCGGGCTGAAAATCGAGCTCGAGCATGCGGTCGCCGGGAAGCTCCCGCTCGTGGCGAGCCCGATGCGCTTTTCGGGGACGCCGCTCGAGCACAGGCTCGCGCCGCCCGTGCTGGGGCAGCACACCGAGGAGATCCTGCGCGAGGTGCTGCGCTTGAGCGACGGCGAGATCGCCAGGCTGCGCGCCGATGGCGTAATCTAGGGCGCATGAGACGACTCGCCGCGGTCCTTCTCGCCTCGCTCGCCGCCTTGTGGCCGGCGCTGCCCGCCGCGCAGCACGGCGCAAAGCCGGAAATCAACTCGCCTTTCCTCGTCAACCCCGACGTCGCGCGCTGGAAGAAGGGTTTCGAGAACGAGGACCGCGAGGTCTACCGGAAGCGCAACGAGATACTCGCTGCGACCGGCGTGAAGCCGGGGATGGCGGTCGCCGACGTCGGCGCCGGCACCGGGCTCTTCACCATGCTCTTCGCCCAGGCGGTAAGCCCTGGCGGGCGCGTCTACGCGGTGGACATCTCGCGGGCCTTCATCGAGCACATCGGCGAGCGCGCCAAGGCGGAAGGGCTGGACAACGTCACGACAATCCTCACGAAGGGCACCGAGACCGAGCTGCCCGAGGCCTCGGTCGACCTCGTGTACACCTGCGACACTTACCACCACTTCGAGCATCCGGGCGAGACCCTGCAGTCGCTCCGCAAGGCGCTCAAGCCCGGCGGGCGCATGGTGGTGATCGACTTCGAGAAGATCCCGGGGCAGACGCACCAGCAGCGCATCGACCACACCCGCGCGGACAAGCACACCGCGATCAGGGAGATCGAGGCCGCGGGATTCCGCTTCGTCGAGGAAAAGAAGCTGATGCGCGAGAACTATTTCGTCGTGTTCCAGCGGCCTTAGACCCGCGTCACAGGAA
Source organism: Burkholderiales bacterium (assembly GCA_035637655.1). GTDB lineage: Bacteria > Pseudomonadota > Gammaproteobacteria > Burkholderiales > SG8-39 > VBDM01. The sequence continues at coordinate 8,782 of DASPWT010000169.1, forward strand.
GGTGATCAGCATCCGCGTCGCCATCGCGTAGAAGAGCACCGCGAAGATCCGCTTGAGCCACAGCGTCGGCAGGCGGTGCGCGGCCGCCGCGCCGAGCGGCGCCACCAGCATGCTCGTCACCACGATGCCGCCGAGCGCAGGGAGAAACACGAAACCGACGCTATGGGGCGGCAGGCCCGTTTCGCGCAGGCCGGTGGCCACGAATCCGATCGTGCCCGAGAGCGCGATCGGAAAGCCGATCACCGCCGCCGTGCCGATCGCCTGGAGCATCGGAACGTTGCACCAGAGCATGAAGGGCACGGTCATGAACGCCCCGCCGATCGCCGCGAACGCGGAGAGCGCGCTCACCAGGAACCCGAAGACGGACATTCCCGCGAAGCCGGGCGGCGCTCGCGAAGGCCTGGGATTGCGGTTGAGCAGGAGATTGGTCGCGGCGATGCAGATGACCGCGGTGAAGAGCGCCGCGAAAACGAGCGGGGGAATGAAGCTCGCGATCCACGAGCCGACCAGGCCGCCGGCCAGGATTCCCGGCGTGACGTTCCTCGCGATGTCCCAGCGGATCGCGCCGCGCGCCGCGTGCGCGCGCACGCTCGCCACCGAGGTGAACAGGATCGTCGCCATCGCCGTGCCCACGGCGAGATGCAGGATATGGGTCTTCGGCAGGCCCTGCGCCTCGAACAGCCAGACCAGGAGCGGCACCATGATCGCCCCGCCGCCGATGCCGAGCATTCCGGCGAAGAAACCGACGACCGCTCCGATGGCGGCATAGCCGAGCCACCACTCCACCGATCAGACCCTGTCCGCCAGCCAGGCGCGCACTTGCATCTTCTCGGCCGTGCTCATGTGCAGCCCGCACTTGGTGCGCCGCCACAGCACGTCCTCGGCATCGCGCGCCCATTCGTTCCTGACGAGGTATTCGAGCTCGCGCTCGTAGAGACCGCCGCCGAAGTTGCGGCCGAGCCCGCGCTCCTCGTGCGCGTCCCCGATGATTTCCTCGGCGAGCGCCCCGTGCCGGCGCAGCACGCGCGTGAGCCAGAGCTTCGGCAGGCGCGGATGCCGCCTGCGGTAATCGAGGAGCAGGCCCCGAAAGCTCCGTCCGCCGAGATTCCCGCCGGGGAGGGGCTCGGTGTGCGTCCAGGCGCGCCTGCCGGGAAAACGCCCGGAGAGTTTTTCCATCGCCTGCTCGGCGAGCCTGCGATAGGTGGTGATCTTGCCGCCGAACACCGAAAGGAGCGGCGCCGCGTTCGGCTCCGCTCCCGTGTCGAGCAGCAGGTGGTAATCGCGCGTCACCGCCGATGGATTCTCGCTGCCGTCGTCGTAGAGCGGGCGCACGCCCGAATAGCTCCACACCACCATGCCGGGCGTGAGCGGCTTCTGCGCGTAGCGGCTCGCCGCCTCGCACAGGTAGTCGATCTCCTTGCGCGAGATCCGCGCCCGATAGTCGTCGCGCGTGACCGGCACGTCGGTCGTGCCGACGAGCGTGAACTGCCGCTCGTAGGGAATCATGAAGATCACGCGCCGGTCCGGGTTCTGCAGGATGAAGGCGTGGCTTTCCTCGTGGATGCGCGGCACGACGATGTGGCTGCCCTTCACCAGGCGCACCGTCGCGGAAAGCCTGATCTTGAGCGCCTCGTCGAGCACCTGCCTCACCCAGGGCCCGGCGGCGTTCACGATCGCGCTCGCGCGCACCGTACGGCCGCTCCCGTCGCCGTTCAGGGTCGCGGCCCACTCTGCGCCCTCGCGCCGCGCCGACACCAGCCGGGTGCGGGTCAGGATGGTCGCGCCGTGCGCCGCCGCCGAGCGTGCGTTGAGCACCACCAGGCGCGCGTCGTCGACCCAGCAATCGTAATAGACGAAGCCGCGCTCGAAGCCCGGTTTCAGGCCCGCCCCGTAGCCGTCGGAGGCGAGCCGGACGCTCTTCGACATCGGCAGCGAGCTCCTCGCTCCGAAGCCGAGCATGCTGTGACCGAGATGGTCGTAGAGAAACAGGCCGGCGCGGATCATCCATGCGGGCCGCAGGTGCGATTCGTGCGGCAGCACGAACAGGAGCGGCCAGACGATGTGCGGGGCGATCTTGAGCAGCGTTTCGCGCTCCGCGAGCGCCTCGGCGACGAGGCGGAACTCGAAATACTCCAGGTAGCGAAGCCCGCCGTGGATGAGCTTGGTGGAGGCCGACGAGGTCGCCGAGGCGAGATCGCTTTGCTCGACCAGCAGCACCTTCAGGCCGCGCCCTGCCGCATCGCGCGCGATGCCCGCGCCGTTGATGCCGCCGCCTATGATCAGGAGATCGTAATGCTCGGTGTCCACGCTGGAGTGGATTCTATGTCCACATCGGAGTGGATTCTACGCGAGTCGGAACGCGGCGGTGGCCGCGACGCCGGGACAGCGGGTGCTTCGCTCAGGTCTCGAGCGTCCTCCAGGGGCACAGCGACGTCGTCAGCGCCGATTTCGCGCCGGCCTTCGTCGCGGTGGCGCTCGTTTCCGCGGTGTCGGTGTTCTTCCACGCCACGCTCCCCGCCGATGCGGGCGCGGAAGTGTCGGGACACGGCAGGGGCAGGTAGCGCTCGCTCGGGAAGCTCAGGCGGGCCGGAACGTCGCGCTCACCGCAACGCCCTCGCCCGAGGCGAGATTGCGCGCGTGGATCTCGCCGCCGTGGAATTCCGCGATGAGCTGCGCGATGTACAGACCCAGGCCGAGGTGCGGCTCCGCGCTCGTTTCGCCGCGCCGCTCGCCGCGCACCGAGACCATCGATCGAAAAAGCTGTCCGCGCATCTCCTCCGGCAAGAGCGGCCCCTTGTTCTCGACGCCGAGCTCGACCAGGCCGTTCGCGGCGCAAAGGGAAATCCTGACCGGCTCGCCCCTCTTGCCGGCGGCTGCGAAATCCACCGCGTTCGCGACGACCTTGTCGAGCAGTTGCGCCGCGAGGTCGGGCGATCCCTGCACCATCGCTTTCTCCTGCGGCAGCTCGAGCTCGAAGGGGCGCGCCGGATAGGCGAGGCGGTAGCCCTCCACGCAGCCCGAGACGACCGCGGCGAGATCGAAGCGCTCGCGCTCGACCGAGGACAGGCCCTGCTCCAGGCGCGTCGCCTCGCTCATGCGCGTGAGAATCGTCCCGAGGCGCCTCAAGCCTTCTTCGGCGCGGTCGATGTAGACGCGCGCGTCGGCCGGCGCGAGCTTCAGGTTTTCCAGCGAGGAGCGCACCACCGCGATCGGGGTGCGCAGCTCGTGCGAGAGGCGGCTCGCCAGGCTCTCCAGGTAGGCGTGGTGCTGCGAGAGCTTGCCGAGCATCGCCGAGAAGCTGCGCGACAGATCGCCGATCTCGTCGCCCGAGTTCTGCGCGGTAAGCAGACGTGAATGCGGGTGCGCGAGGCGCCCGCGCGCGTCGATCGCGGTTTCGGCCTCGTCGCGCAGCCGCCGGATGCGCGTGGAGATGCGCGTGGCAAACCAGATGAGCACGGCCGCAGCCACCGCGAACACCGCGAGCGTCAGCACCAGCAGCCGCTCGAGCGCCTGGCTGCGCACCGAGAGGATGGGGTTGGTGCTCTCCTCGACGACGACCGCGCCTGCGACCTCGTCGCCGTTCCAGATCGGGTGCGCGGCCGAGATCACCACCGCTTTCCCGTCGGGCGTGTTGCGCAGGCGGAATCCCGGCCGGCCCTGCAGGGCGCCGGCGATCTCGCGGCCCGTGGCGAGCGCGTCGTCGGCGATGGCGTCGTCGAAATCCTCGTTCGGGCGCGGGATCAGGAGCCCGAGCGCGCGCTGCATGAGAGTCTCGTCGCCCTCGCCCTCCTCGCGCCGCAGGCTGCCGGCGAGCGCGAGCACGCGCAGCTCCCGCGTCACCACCCAGATGCGCGAGGTGCTCCGTTCCACGCCTTTCAAAATCTCGGCGATCTCCTCGGTATCGCGCCGCCCGGCGGACTCTTCGCGGTCGATGATGAGCGCGGGCCCGGCGCTGTCATCGGGCGGCTCGCCGCGCTCCTCGGCAAGGCGCCGCAGCTCTTCCTCGGCCTCGCGCCGCGCATCGGTGTCGAGCGGCGGAGGCGCGCGCATGAGCTTCGGGCGATCGTGCAGGGCGGTGGCGACGGCGCGCGCCGTGGCGAGGAGCGCCTGCTCCTGGCCCTCGAGCAGGAAGCGCTCCATCTCGCGCACGTACTCGTAGCCCGCCCAGGGCAGCGCGAGCAGCACCAGCGCCACCAGGGCGAGCTTGCTGCGGAGGCTGAGACTGAAGTTCTTCACGCCTTCCATCGATATCCCATGCCGTACACCGTATCGATCTGCTCGAACGCGGGATCGACCGCGGCGAATTTCCTGCGGATGCGCTTCACATGCGAGGTGATCGTGCCCTCGTCCACGACCAGGTTCGCCTCGCGCATGAGGCCCTCGCGGTCTTTCACGTGGCCCGGGAATTTCGCGAGCGTGTGCACCATCCAGAACTCGGTGAGCGTCAGCCCGACGGGCTTGTCCTTCCACGACGCGGCGAAGCGCTTCGCGTCGAGCTTGAGCAGCCCGCGCTCGAGCACTTCCTCGGCCGCCTTCGGCTCGCGCAGCGCATCGATCCTGCGAAACAGCGCCGAGATGCGCGCGAGCAGGTGCGGCAGGCTCACGTCCTTGGTGAGATAGTCGTCCGCGCCCAGGCGCAGGCCCGACACCGCGTCGAAGTCCGAGTCGCGCGCGGTGAGAAAAAGGATCGGCAGGCTGGGAGCCAGGGCGCGCAGCTCGCGGCACAGGGTGAAGCCGCCGTCGGGCTCTTCGCCCAGGCCGATGTCGATCACGGCGAGATCGGGAAGCCGCGTCCTGAAGGCGCCCATCGCCTGCCCGCGCGCGGCGTGCGCGCTCACCTCGTAGCCGTGCTTCCTGAGCGCGTCGGCGTAGTTGGCGCGGATTGCGGCGTCGTCTTCGACGATGGCGATGCGGCGGGGCATGATCGACTCGGTTTCGTCCCCTCCTCATCGAGGAGGGGTGCCGCCGCAGGCGGCGGGGTGGTGATAGGCGCCAAGACCACCCCGGCGCTTCGCGCCACCCCTCCTTAAAAAAGGAGGGGAAACAAACTCGCGCTGAATATAGCGCATTCCCTCTCCGCCCGGCCCGAGCCCGAGGCATTGCCATCTTCCTGCCACAATTCTTCGGCAGCTTTCCATTTTTCCCGCCCGGCGGAGCCCTTTTCAGGCGCTTCAATAACGGGCATGGCCCGAAGCGGGTACTGCACCAGGGGATTGAAAATGGAAGCTTCAAGCGGCAGGTCCAGGCTGGCTCCGATCGTCGTCGATTTTCTCGCGACGCTGTTCTTCACGTTCTGCATCGGCGTCGCCGCCGCCCTCGTTCTCGGGGCGTGCGTGATGCTCATGGCGGGCGAGGCGCGCGGCGCGGAGTCAGGCGAACGCTCGCCCGTGAAGATGGACGCGGTGCGCGCGGGAGCCCCCGAGCAGCAGACGCGCGCGAAAGCGAGCGAGCTCGCGCTCACGCATCAGCTCCTCACCAAGTACGCGAGCCTCATCGCCATCGACCGCGCGCCCGCTCGGTCCCCGGACCCCGATGATCGCCCGACGCCCGCGCCAGCTGTCCGGGGTCATTAACTTCCGTGCTGCAGCGCGGGAAGTAGCTGTAAACCTGCCTGGTTCCGGGTTCGGCCGCCCAGGGCATGTTTCTTGCGGGGTTAACTGCCAAGAGTCAGGTATGACAGCGCAAACCACAAATAGGAGAGAGTCCGACCGGGTCCCGATGGGCCTGGAGTCCGCGCTGCCCTGGGTCCCGGTTCCCCCGCCGGAGCCGCCGCCCAAGCCGAAGTGCGGCGCTCTGCGCAAATTCGTACGCGCCATCGCGGCGCTGGCAGCGCGTCGAAGGGGCAGCAGGAAAGGATAGGCAAGAAACCGCGGCGCTTCCCGTTCTACGGCTCCAGCGAACCCAGGTATTGTAGCGGGCGCGCCGCGTCCGGGCGATAATCCCGCCCGGACCCGTCCCTGACCGCTTCACCCCCGCCGTCCCCGATTCACCGGAGCCGCCCATGCATTCGCTCGGGATTCACTACTATCCGCTCACGCTTCCGTTCCTGCTCGTCCTCTTGGGCGGGCTCGTCGCCCTGACTTTCCTCGCCCTCTTGAGGGTGCTGCAATTCGCCTATTCCCAGCTCGGCATCGCGCCGGGATATTTCTTCACCTGGCTTTTTCTCTCGCTCGCCGGGAGCTACGTCAACCTGCCGATCATGCGCTTCGCCCCTGAGCAGATGACGCGCCTCGAGGAAATCCCGTTCTACGGCGTTCCCTACGTGATCCCCACCGTGGAAACCTGGCCGGGGACGATCCTCGCGATCAATGTCGGCGGGGCGATCATCCCGATCCTCCTGTCCCTGGTCCTGATCGTGAAGAACAATCTCTACCGCAACGCGGCCTGGGGCGTCGCGGTCGTCTCCCTCGCCTGCTACGTGCTCGCCGAGCCGGTCCCGGGCCTGGGCATCGCGATCCCCGTCTTCTACCCGCCCGTGATCGCGGCGATCGTCGCGCTCCTTCTCTCGCGCCGCTTCGCCGCGCCTCTCGCCTACGTCTGCGGAAGCCTCGGCACCCTGATCGGCGCGGACCTGATGAACCTCGGCAACTTCCGGGGCCTCGGAGCGCCGGTGGTGTCGATCGGCGGCGCGGGGACCTTCGACGGGATATTCGTCACCGCGCTCTTCGCGGTCGTCCTCGCCGGTATCCTCAGCCGGCGCAAGCTCGCTCAGTCCGCGAGGCAGCGCCCGTGACGAGCCCCGCTTCCTTCGATGCGCGCCTCGGCGCGCTTTCGCCCGTCCTCTTGAAGGGGCTGAAGCGCGGGATCGAGAAGGAGAGCCTGCGCGTGCGGCCCGACGGCGCGCTCGCGCTCACGCCGCACCGGCCCGAGCTCGGCTCCGCGCTCAAGCACCCGCACATCACCACCGACTTCAGCGAATCGCTGATCGAGCTGATCACGGGCGTGCACACGGGCGTGGAAGCCTGCCTCGAAGAGCTCAAGCGCATCCACCAGTTCGTCGCCCTTCACATCGGCGACGAAATGCTGTGGGGCGCGAGCATGCCCTGCAGCCTGCCCGACGAGAACGCGATTCCGATCGCCCGCTACGGGGAATCGAACGTCGGCCGCGCGAAAACCGTATACCGCATCGGGCTCTCGCACCGCTACGGCCGGCGCATGCAGATGATCGCCGGGCTGCACTACAACTTCTCCCTGCCCGATGCCGCCTGGCCGCTGCCGGGCTATCGCGACGCCAGCGAGGCTTACTTCGCGCTCATCCGCAATTTCCGGCGGCACGCGTGGCTGCTGCTCTATCTCTTCGGTGCTTCGCCCGCGGTATGCGCGAGTTTCGTCGAGGGCCGCAGGCACGCGCTGGAGGAGCTCGCGCCCGGCACGCTCTACCTGCCGCACGCCACCTCGCTCCGCATGGGGCGCCTGGGATACCTGAGCGAGGCGCAGGACTCGCTCGCTGTCAGCTACAACAGCCTCGAGAGCTACACCGCCTGTCTGGACGACGTGCTCACCCGACCCTATCCGCCCTACGCGGCGATCGGCATCCGCGAAGGAAACGAATACAAGCAGCTCGCCACCAGCCTGCTGCAGATCGAAAACGAGTTCTACAGCGCCATCCGGCCGAAGCGCGTCATCCGCCCCGGCGAGCGGCCGCTGCACGCGCTGCGCGAGCGCGGTGTCGAGTACGTCGAAGTGCGCGCCATGGACCTCGATCCGTTCTCGCCCATCGGCATCAACGCGGGCACGGTGCGTTTTCTCGACATCTTCCTCCTGCATTGCCTCCTGAGCGACAGCCCGCCCGACACGCGGGAGGAGCTGCAAGCCGTCGGGCAAAACAAACTGCGCGCCGCCTCGCGGGGACGCGAGCCGGGGCTGCGCCTCGACCGCCAGGGCGACATGGTGGAGCTGCGCGATTGGGGCTCCGCGGTGCTCGCCGGATGCGAGCCGGTCGCGCAGGCGCTCGATAGAGCGCACGCAGGGGCCGCATACCGCGAAGCGCTCGCCGCCGCCCTCAGGGCCGTGGACGATCCCGCGCCCCTGCCCTCGGCACGCGTCCTCGCCGAGATGCGCGAGCGCCACGAAAATTCCTACTCCCGCTTCGGGCTCGCGCGCTCGCTCGAGAACGCGAGGATCCTGCGTAGCGAGCCGCTACCCGCCGAAGTCGAAGCGCGCTTGGCGCGCCTGGCGGCAGAATCGATCAGGAAACAAAAGGAGATCGAGGCGGCAGACCGCGTCGATTTCGAGACCTACAGGCAGAAATACCTGTCGCACGAATCGCTGCGGGTCTAGCGCCTTCCCCTCCTCGTTCGAGGAGGGGTGCCGCCGAAGGCGGCGGGGTGGTGTCTTAGCCCACCCCCTCCACGATCCGCATGTCGCGCTTCACCGCATCGCCGAGCACCTTCAGCGACTCCTGGTAGCCCGCGCCGTCGTGCGCCGCGATCGCCTTTTGCACGCTGTCGAACTCGATCACCACGGTGCGCTGGTTGATCCCCGCCTCGTACACCTTGGCGGGGTTGCCGCGCACGAGGTAGCGCCCGCCGGCCGCCTGCAGAGCGGGCGCGGCGATCTTCGCGTAAGCGGCGAGCGCATCGGGGTTCTTGATCGAGTGGTAGCAGACAATCCAATAGGCTTTGGCCATCGTTTCTTCCTTTCGTCGGTTCGACTCTTTGCGTTCGGCGGGCATAATTATCATCCGGAGCGCGGTTCGCCGCCCAGGGGCGCTCATCCCGGGTGTCGGGGCGCGTGGAACGTGCAGGCGAGCGAACGCGCGCTGGGATCTACAGTTGCTGCGAGGGGCGATTCAGTACCGCCAGGAGATTCAGGCAGATCAGGTGCGCGATCCGCTGCTTCTCCGGGAGCGCCCGTTTGCGTCTGAGCTGATGGCAGAGCACGCGCGCCGCGGTCAGCTCAGGCGCGAGCCTGCGCTTGATCGCCGGAGGGCGCCGGGGGACGGGTTTCCCGGCAAACAGGTCGCCGGATTCCGCGTCCATGGAACCCACCGGCGGCGCGGCGCGACCGCGTAACAGGCTCTCTGTCGGCGCTGGCGGTCTCACGTGCCGCGACGCAGACAAACCTCCATGAACTTGCTGAACTGATCGACGAACTCGGTGTAGCCCTCGTCGATCGCCTTGAACGCGATCTGCTCGAACGGATCCTGCCGGTCGATCGCCTGCGCGGTCTTGCTCTGCGCGGGCAGCATCACGCGAAACTCCGCGATGAATTCTTCCATGCCGTTCTGTCCCATCTCGGCCTCCCTGCCGTGGACATGCACGAGCCAGCCTCGTGCCGAAAAAGGATGCTGCAAGGACGTTTCGATTGTGTGAAGCATCCGACTACTCCGAACGGCTCATGGCGGCGCTGCCGCCTCCCCGGGTCAACGGCCCCGGGACGACCCCTGTACCGCCGCGAACCCTTCCGGCGTCAGGATGCGGAAAGGCATCGGACGCCGGGCGAGATCCAATAGCGCTTTGTCCTTGGTGACGAGGAAGCCCGCGCGCGCGGCGAGCGCGGCCTCGAGGAACTTCTGGTCGTCCGGGTCGCGGCAGGCGGGCAGGCGCGCGCGCTCACGCTCCGGCACGGCCGAGCGGATGCGGTGCGCCACGCGCCGGCACTCGGCGAGGCAGGCGCCCCGGCCCGCGGCATCGAGCGCGCGCTTCTTGCCCAGGTCGTACGCCAGCGCCCGCTCGAGCTCCGCCTCGCAGGCCGCGTCGATGAAGACCTCCGCGCGCTTCGTTGCGACCGCGGCCTTGACCGTCGCGATCGAGGGATCGTCGAAGACCAGCCAGTCGAGCCAGACGTTGGTGTCGAGGACGAGGCGCACGCACTAGTCTCCCAGAAGCACCAGCTCGGGCGCACGGCCTTTCTCCACGAAAACGATCGCGTTCTGCCCGAACGCCCGCCCTACGCCTTCCGCGTCCGCGCGCGGGATTCCCACCACCAGCGCGCTGCGCTCAGGTCTCCAGCGCGCCTGCGGGTCGCGCCCCTCGCCCTCGAAGCAGCGGTATCCCGCCTGCGTTTGCGTCTCGACCAGGGCGGCGTTGGCGATCTCGTTCTTCCACGCGATCGTCACCTCGCCGCGCGGGTTGGCGGCGGTGATGAACGCCGCGGTCGCCGCGCCCTCGGCTTCGAGCAGCTCGTCCAAGTCGGGATTCCGCTCGCCGATGCGGATCACGAGCTCGGGCCTGCCGAAGACGACGTAGAGCGCCTTCTCGTAGGCGGCGATCAGCTCGGGCGTGGCGGAGGGCATACTGCGCCGCTTCCTGTACTCATCCCCTCCTTTTCAAGGAGGGGTGCCGGCGAAGCCGGCGGGGTGGTTCGACTCTCACTACCGCTTCCTCCCCAGCTCTCCGCTAGCGATCAGCTTCGCGAGATCGTCCGCGCCGCCGACGAGCACGCCCTTCACGAACACCATGGGAAAGGTGGGCCAGCCGGTCCACATCTTGAGGACGAGGCGGCGGCGGTATTCGCCGAGGTAGCTGCCGTACTCGAGATACTGGTACGCGAGCCCGGCGGCATCGAGCAACCGCCTCGCCTTCTTCGGAAACGGATTCATCCGCATGCCGACGACGACGATGTCGTTCGCCGCCACCGCCGCCTGGACTTCCTTCAGGACGTCGCTGCGGTAGCTCGCGATCTTCTCGCGCACGGCGGGATGGATCTGCGCTTCGGCGAGGATGGGGCGGGGCATGGGGTCTCCTTGTCTTCGGGACCTGCGGTGAAAATTCGCTGCGTCCCGGCGCTACGACGCCGGGACGGAAAAATCTAGGAACCACCGATCGGCAGCGGGCGTACGCGAACGCGCGACTCCTCGAACACAACGATGGCTCCGTCCTCGACGGCCTTTGCAACGGACGGAAGATTCGCAACCAGCAGTGCGAGTTGCTTGCCCGGAGACCGATCGACTCCTCGCCTGAAGAGAATCACCGAAGGCTTGCGCTCACCCTTCAACGCAAGCAGTGCGCCGAAGTCGGTATCCGCAGATACTATGATCCTTTCTTCACGAGCTGCGCGGGCAAAGACCTGCTCATCGTCCGCCGCCTGCAGTCCTTACTCCCGCACATGCACCGCGTCATGCCCGCTTTGCCGCAGCCCGTCGGCGACGATGGGCGACAGCGCGTTGTCTACCAGGAATTTCACCGCGCGGTCAGCGGCAGCTCGCGCTCCCTGACCGCCTCGGCGGCGTATTGCAGGGCTTCGTTGATATCGGCAGCTTCAAGGTCCGGATAGGCTTTGAGCATCTGCGCCTGGGTCATGCCTTCCGCCACCATCCCGACGACCGTCGCGACGGGAATGCGCAACCCGCGGATGCACGGCATGCCGTCCATCTGCTTGGGATTGACCGTGATGCGAGTGAACTTCATGGCACTGTCCTCGAAGGATTCCGCTCCGAATCGCGCGGGACCTTCACGAGCGGATTCTAGCGCGCCTCGTCGCCGCTCGCCACGAGCCATTGCGCGCCTGCCTGCCTGCGGAGAATTGGTCTTATAATGCGCGAGCCCCAAGGAGCGGCAAATGCCGGCTGACCGCGACCGACTTCGCGCCCTCATCGATAAGCTCTGCATCATCGAGGGCGATTTCGTCCTGAGCACCGGGGTCAAGTCCCGCTACTACTTCGACTGCAAGGCGGTCGCGCTCGACGGCGAGGGGCTCACGCTCATCGCGCGGGAGTTCCTGAAGGAAATCGAGAAGCTTCCCGTGAAGCCCACGGCGATCGGCGGTCTGACGATGGGAGCCGACTTCATCACGGCGGCCGTCATCGTGCTGTCGCACCAGGCCGGCGGAAAATTGCTGAAGGGCTCCATCGCCCGCAAGGAGCCGAAGAAGCACGGGACGCGGAGGAAAATCGAGAACGAGCTTCCGCGCGGGACGAGGATCGTCGCGATCGACGACGTGATCACCACCGGCTCGTCCACCCTCCTGGCGTGCAAGGAATTCGAGGAAGCCGGCTACGAGATCGTCGGCATCCTCGCCGTCGTCGACCGGGAGCAGGGCGGGAAGAAGACGCTCGAAGAGAAGTACAAGCACGTGAGGACGCTCTTCAAGACCTCCGATTTTCCGAGGCTCGCATCGCTCGCGCAGAACGGTGGCGCGCGGGCAGTTGCTTAGTATTCCCGCAAGGCCGTTTTCTTACTCCCCTTAGACCGCGGTCTCTGGAATATCCCCTGAGCGCCTCGGCCGGCCGCAATCAGCGGGCGGTTTTCTTTCTTCGGGTCAGGACCTTCTCCAGATCGGCCTCGGCTTCGTCGAACTCGCCGATCCGCCCCTCGCTGTAGAGCTCGACCGGGAACGTCAAGTGTTTCTTCTCGTAAGCTTCGACGAGCTTCGAGAGGATGTTCAGACGCGCGCCTTCCGGTGTATCGGCGCGCGCTGACATCAGCGTCTCGATCTCTTTCAAGGCTGTGCGATAGTCCGTTTTTGTCCTGATCGGTTTGATTTCCATCTCCAGCACGCGTTCGAGCGCGAGTCGAACAACTTTTCTTGACATGAGATCGTCATAGCTGAGCCCGCTGATCAATTCGCGGGCCTCGCGTGCGGCATCGAGCATGTCCCATAAGTACGCCTCGTCCCGTTTTTCACGCTTCATAAATGACTTTGAGATCCGGCTCGATCGTTTTCCTGCGGTACGGATTCCTCATGATTTCGGGCGGCACCAGATCGACACGGCGGCCGTTGAACAGGGTGGAAAATTCCTTCTGCATGTCGGGCCCGTCCCATAGAGAAGGCGCCTGCCCCGGCTTGAACTCGACCATGAGATCGACGTCGCTCTTCGAGGTCATTTCCCCGCGCGCGGCCGAGCCGAAGAGGCTCAGCTTCCTGACGCCGTACTTTCGGCAGAGCGCGGCGATCTTCTTCCTGGGAATGTGGAGCCTGGCCGCCCGTGCGCCGACCGCGTATTGCGCCTGCGGCTGCTGCAGCACTGGCGCCGGGCGAGCGCTCACCAGGACCTTG
>DASPWT010000170.1:0-5725 GCA_035637655.1 Burkholderiales bacterium
AAGCAGGATCTGTACGAGGCCGGAGATCATGAAGAGCGAGCCATCCTTGCGGGATTCTATCCCGGGCCTTTGGACCGCTCCATGAAAAGGACATTCATCACCCGACTCACGCGGGCTTCAACTGCAGCAAGCCGCGCCCGATTCGGTCTTCTCCGTTGGAACACAGCACGCGCTCTGCTCTCCGTCGCCCGCTTGCTTCGCCAGCGGGACACAGCACGCGCTCTTTTCCCCGCTGCGCTTTGCTTCTTCGCCGTAAATGGGAACGCTGCCGAGGGTGTGAAACGTTTCCCAGGCGACGCCCTGCGGATCCTCGATCCAGTACTTGTCCGACCTGGCATAGCAGCACGACGTCCCGGCCTGGTCGAGCGCGGCGATGCCGGTTTTCGACACCTGCTCGCGCAAGTCTTTCAGCTCGTCGTCGGATTCCACCTGGAACCCCAGGTGGTTGACCCCGGCCGCGTGCCCGCGTTGCGAAATGGCGAAGTTGATTCTCGGATCGTCCAGCATCCACTTGGCGTAGTCGGTCTTCTCGACGGCGGGCGGCGCGCCGAAGAGGCTCGAGTAGAAACGCACGCTCTCGGGCAGATCACGAACAGAAACGTGAACATGGAATCGCTTCATGTGACTTTCTCCTTTCGTTTGCGCGCGACGGGCTTGCGCACCGGGGCGCAGCTCTCCCCGCCGCAGCAGTTCTCCGTCAAATAGGAAACCAGCGCGTTCATTTCCTCGAAATCCGGCGCGTAGTAAATGAAACGTCCTTCCTGCCGCGCGACCAGCAACCCGGCATGGGTCAGCTCCTTCAGGTGGAAGGAGAGCGTCGCGGGGGCAATGTCGAACTTGGCAGCGATGTCCCCGACGCAGAGGCCTTCCGGGCCCTTTTGAACGAGCAGCCGGAAAACGGCGAGGCGCGCGTCCTGGGCCAGGGCGGCGAGGCCGGCGACCGCGGTTTTTGCTTCCATATTTCGAAAAGTATAGAAATATTGCGTTGCTGTCAAGCCGCCCCTCCCCGCCCCGTGCCAGGAGTCCGCGGCCGTATTAAGATCGCCCCTCAACTGGAGGAATGACCATGAAACGCATCGCAAGCTGGCTCGCGATCCTGATCGCATCGCTGGCGGCCGGGACAGCCGGCGCGCAGCAATATCCGACCAAACCGGTCAGGATCGTCGTGGGTTTTGCCCCGGGCGGCGGCTCCGATTTCATTGCGCGGGTCATCGCGCAAAAGCTCACCGAGCGCCTGGGGACGCAGGTGATCGTGGAGAATCGCCCCGGGGCGGGCAGCGTCCTCGGCTCGGAGTTCGCGATCAAATCCCCCGCGGACGGCTACACGCTGCTGCTCACGCCCGCGAGCTACACCGTCAACCCGAGCGTGTACAAGCTGTCGTTCGATCCGATCGCCGACATCACGTCCATCGTGCAGCTCTCGCGCGGGCCCTACGTGGTCGCGGTGCACCCTTCGGTTCCGGCGAGCACGCTGCAGGAGCTCGTGGCCCTGGCGAGGCGCGAACCGGACAAGCTCGCGTATGCGTCGAGCGGAAACGGAAGCCATGTGCACGTGGCGACCGAATACCTTCTGTATACGGCCAAGATAAAAATCACGCACGTTCCCTACAAGGGAACCGGCCCGGCGCTCAACGACACGATCGGCGGAAGCGTTCAGATGATCCTGGGCAGCGTCGCTACGGCCCTGCAGCACGTCAAGTCCGGACGCCTGAGAGCGCTCGCGGTCACCACGCCCAAGCGCATCTCGGCCGCGCCCGACGTTCCCACGGTGGGCGAGTCGGGATACCCGAGCTATGAGGTCACCAACTGGCACGGCCTCGTCGGTCCCAAGGGACTGCCGAAGGACATCGTCGGGCGCCTCAACAGGGAGGTCAACGAGGCGCTCAAGTCCGGGGACGTGGCAAAAGTTCTGGCGGGCGACGGCCTCGAGCCCGCTGGGGGCTCCGCCGAGGAATTCGCCGCCATCATCAAGAACGAGGTCGCGCGCTGGGGCCAGGTCGTGAAGCAGGCCGGGGTCAAAGTGGATTAACCGGCTCGTTGCAGGCCCGGGACGGGGCGGCGATCCTATTCCCGTGGACACTCTGACCCACGCGCTCTCAGGAGCGCTTCTCGCCTGCGTCACGGCGCCGAAGGACGCGCCCCCGGGCGCGCTGCCGCGGCGGGTGGCGGCCGGATTTTTCGCCTGCGCCGCTCCGGACCTCGACTTCGTCGTGGCCTTCGTCGGGCCGGTCGAGTACCTCGCGAACCACCGCGGCGTGACGCATTCGCTCGTCCTCCTGCCGCTGTGGGCGCTGGTCGTCTCCTGGGTGCTCGCGAAGATCCTGCGCGAGCCGCGCGGCGCTCGCGCGCTCTATGGCGTCACGGCGCTCGGGCTCGCGCTGCACATCGCGGGCGACGTCATCACCAGCTACGGCACCATGATCCTCGCGCCGTTTTCGGACTGGCGGGCGCAGATCGGCACGACCTTCATCATCGACCTGTGGTTCAGTGGAATCATCGCGGCGGGTCTCGCAGCGTCGGCAGTTCTTTACCGTTCCCGGTGGCCGGCGGTCGCGGCGAGCGCGGTGCTCGTCGCCTATGTCGGCTTTCAATATCTGCAAAAGGAAAAAGCGATCGAATTCGGCGAGCTCCACGCCCGCCCGCTCGGTCCGGGCGGCGCGACCGTCAACGTGCAGCCGCGGCCGGTCTCGCCTTTCAACTGGACGGTGTTCGTCTCCGATGCCGAAGCGCACCGCTTCGCCCACGTGAACCTGAACCGGATAGAACCGCGCAGCTATCGTCCGGGGGACGGCTTCATCGCGATGCTCGACTCCGTCTATGAGCCTTTGTCGGCGGCCCACTGGGAAACGCGAACACGCTACGGCGAGGGCGCCAAGAAGACGCTCGCGCAGGAAGCGTGGAATTCTCCTGCGATGGCGGTATACCGGTGGTTCGCCGAGCTTCCGGCCTTCGACGGAATGAGCACGGGCTCGACCTGCGTGTGGTTCATCGACCTGCGGTTCTACACGCCGGGGCGCGCCACGCAGCCGTTCCGCTACGGCGCCTGCCGCGACGGGCCCGAAGCGGCCTGGCGGCTCGTTCCGCCTTGAATCGCGAATCCGGCGCGAGGCGGGATTCCGAGCGTCAATCCAGTTTCACTCCAAGGCGCTTGCCGATGTCGCCCCACTTGTCCATGTCGGACTTGATCAGGGCGCCGAATTGCTCGGGTGTCCCGCCTGCCGGGTCCATGCCTTGCTCGACCAGGTTGCGCCTGACCTCGGCGATGTCGAGCACGGCGCGAATCTCGCGGTTGAGCAGGTTGACGACCGGACGCGGCGTTTTGGAAGGCGCGAGCATGCCCCACCAGCCTATCACTTCGAATCCCGGGAGCCCGGACTCGTCTATCGTCGGGACATCGGGCACCGCCACGGATCGCCGCAGCCCGCCTGTGCCCAGCGCGCGCAGCTTGCCCGCTTTCGCGTGCGGCATGCCCACCGCGATCGGCGTGAAGGACATCTGCACTTCGTTGGCGAGCTGCGCCGCGATCGCCGGAGCGATTCCCTTGTAGGGAATGTGGGTCATCTGGATGGCCGCCATCGACATGAGCAGCTCGGTTGCCAGATGCGGCGAGCTTCCCGGCCCGGAGGAGCCGTAGTTGAGCTTTCCCGGGTTCGCCCGGGCGTAGTCGATGAACTGCTTCAAGTCGGTGGCGGGAACCGACGGATGCACGAACAGCACCAGCGGCGAAGTCGTCGCGAGCGCGACCGGCGCAAAATCTCCGACCGGGTCGTACGGCAGGTGGCTGATCAGTTTCGCGCTGCTGGAAAGCGATGAGAACGCGAAGAGCAGCGTGTATCCGTCGGCTTGAGCCCTGGCAACGAAATCGGCGCCGATGATGCCCGAGCCCGCCGGCCGGTTATCGATTACGAAGCTCTGTCCCAGCCGCAGCGTGAGCTGCCGCGCGAGAATCCGTCCGACCACGTCGGTTCCCCCGCCGGGAGCGAAGGGCACGACGATGCGAACGGCGCGCGCCGGATATTCGTCGGCGGCGTGGGCAAGCGATACCGCGCCGGCGAGCGCGGCGATCGACAGGATCAGGGTGCGGCGCATCGCTCCTCCCGCAGCTTGGCATAGTAGTATATTCTCAAGCCGCTCTAAGGCATCGAGACGCCATGGCAATCGGTCTGGTCGATCACTTCAACATCGTCATCTCGCCCTCGCAGGTCGAGGACACGCTCAGGTTCTACAAGGACGTGCTGGGACTGAAGGAAGGCTTCCGCCCGGATTTCGGCAGGCCGGGCTGGTGGCTGTACGCGGGCGACCACCCGGTGCTCCACATCAGTCTTAAAAAGGACATCCCGCCTACGCTGGGCGCCACCGGAAGCTTCGACCACATCGCGCTGAACGCCACCGGCTGGGCCGAGATGAAGGCGAAACTGCAGCGGCTCGGGATCCCCTTCGAGGAGCAGCTGGTTGACGACAACACGGCGCTGCAGATTTTCTTCCGCGACACGAACGGTCTCCGGATCGAGCTCGACTACAAGCTCGACGAGGCCGCCGCCTAGCTTCTCCCTCTTGGCCGCCGTTTTTCTGTCCCTGGCGCTCGCGCTCTTCGCGGGAGCCGCGACGGCGCAGGGCTATCCCGCGAAGCCGATCCGGATGATCGTCCCGTTCCCGCCCGGCGGCGGGACCGACATCGCTGCGCGCACGATCGCCAACGAGCTCTCCGACAGCGTCAAATGGATCTTCGTGGTGGAGAACAAGCCCGGCGCCGGCGGGACGGGTGGTGAAGGAATCCGATGCCAGGGCGGAATGAAAGGATGAAGGCGCAGCTGAAAAAACGCGACTACACCCCTGAGGCGCGCGGCGCGCTCCGCGGCGTGCGCGTGCTCGATCTGTCGCGTCTCGTCGCCGGCAACACGCTCACGCAGATGCTCGCCGATTTCGGTGCCGAGGTGATCAAGGTCGAGCCGCCGGCGGGCGACACGCTGCGCGCCTGGCAGACGAACGGCGTGCCGCTCACCTGGAAACTCTACTCCCGCAGCAAGAAGAGCCTGTGCCTGGAATTGCGCCGCCCCGAGGCGCGCGAGCTGCTGCTCGAGCTCGTTCCGTCCGCCGCGATCTTCGTCGAGAGCTTCCGTCCGGGAACGCTGGAGAAAATGGGCCTTGCGCCCGGGGCGCTCTTCGCGCGCAACCCGAAGCTCGTGGTGGTGCGCATCTCAGGCTTCGGCCAGGACGGCCCGTACAGCCAGCGCCCGGGCTTCGGAACGCTGATCGAAGGCATGTCGGGTTTCGCCTCGATGAACGGATTCGCCGACCGCGAGCCGGTGCTGCCGCCGATGTACCTCGCCGACAGCGTCGCCGGTCTTCACGGCGCAGCCGCAGCGATGATCGCGCTGCGCGAAGCGGAGCGGAGCGGCGCAGGACAGGTGATCGACCTGCCGCTGCTCGAGCCTCTGTTCAACATCCTCGGGCCGCAGGCCGCGAACCTGCGCCTCACGGGGAAAGTAAAAGCGCGCACCGGCAACCGCTCCACCACCACCGCGCCGCGCAATGCGTACCGGACGAAGGACGGGCGCTGGGTGTGCCTGTCGGCGTCGATCCAGAAAATGGCGGAGCGGCTGTTCCGCGCCATCGGCCGGCCGGAGCTGATCGAGGATCCGCGCTATGCGACCAACTCGGAGCGCCTGCGCCACGCCGACGAGCTGGACGCGATCATCGGCGAGTTCATCGCGCAGCGCACGCA
>DASPWT010000171.1:0-9612 GCA_035637655.1 Burkholderiales bacterium
TCGCGGAGGAATTCGACATGCTCGCCGAGCAGGACAAGCGCCTCGCGCACGAAATGCGCGAAGGCACGAGCCTGGTCATGGCGATACGGCCCTGGGAGCTCGCCATGTTCGGAGAGCTCCGAAGGAGCAAGGGGCAAAGAGATGCCGGACCGATCAGGACGGAGCGGCGAAAGTCGAACGGAAAGTAAGGGAGTCTAGTACTCGAAAAAAAAAGGCACCGGGCGGGCCCGGTGCCTGCTTTCGGCCGGCGGCGACCTCAGCCGGTTCCAACCCTCACCAGGGATAGAAGACGACGTTGAACTGCAACGAGTCTACGGTATCGCGCACAACGTATTCGAGGCGCAGCTTCAGATTCTTGTTGACGATGTACCCGACTCCCCCGCCGAATATGACACCATCGTCATCGCCGATGTCGTATCCGAGGCGGCCGAGAAGTTCGACCTGGGGAGCGACCATGTATCGCGCCACGCCGGACCCCCACAGCCCCTTGGCCTTCGTTTCCACGGCACCGGCGAGGGGAAACGAACTCTTGAATTTGCCCGTGTCCATGTAGCCGGCTTCGGCGTCGACGTAGAAATTCGGCGCGATCCGCAGGAAGTTGTAACCTCCGAAAACCTGGAAGCCCGTAGCGTTGTCGAAGTTGGAAATGCTGTTCTGGCTCAAACCGCCGCCGAAGAAAAGTCTCCGCAGGTCGAAACGTTCGAAACCCTGGCCCGCCGCGGCGGAAGAAAACACCATCGCAATGAGCGCAAGTGCCATCACACGAAGTGGCTTTGACATGTCGTTCCTCCTTTCAGACTCACCATAAACGCGCACGAATGGTATTACAGGACCCGCTCGTCGCCATTGCTGTTTAGCGGCATAATCGTGAACTTTCGCACGGATAGGCCTTTGCTGCATCTCTCGAGGAGCGAAAACATGACGACGACAAGATCCTCGTACCTGGCGGTCGCAGGTGTTTCCCTCCTGCTGGCGGCGTGCCAGGTCTCTCCGGGCGCTTCGCAGAGCGCCGCGTCCGGCCCTCCCGTCGGCGCGAGCGATCTCGGCGGCACGGTCACGAGCGCGAACGGTCCCGAGGCCGGAGTCTGGGTGATCGCGGAAACGAACGATCTCCCGACCAAATTCACCAAGATCGTGGTCACCGACGACCGCGGTCGTTACCTTATCCCTGAGCTTCCGAAGGCCAACTACAGCGTATGGGTGCGCGGTTACGGCTTGGTCGATTCGCCCAAGGTGCAGGCAGCGCCGGGAACGATCCTCGACCTGCGTGCGGTCGTCGCGCCGAATGCAGCCGCAGCGGCGGAATACTACCCGCCGATCTACTGGTACGCGATGCTCAAGGTTCCGGAGAAAAACGAATTCCCCATAGGGAAAGCGGCGAGTCAGGGCCAATGGCTCGACGTCACGAAGACCGACGGCTGCTACACCTGCCACCAGCTCGGCAACAAGGCCACGCGCACCATTCCCAAGGAGCTCGGTCATTTCAATTCCTCGGTCGAAGCCTGGGCGCGGCGCATCGCTTCCGGCCAGGCCATGACCAACATGACGAACAACATCGGCAGGTTCGACGCTCCGCGGATGCTCGGTCAATTTGCCGACTGGACCGACCGGATCGCCGCGGGCGAGCTGCCCGCCTCGAGGCCCGAACGGCCGCAAGGGGTGGAGCGCAATATCGTCATCAGCCTGTGGGACTGGAGCCGCCCCACCGCCTACCTGCACGACGAGATCTCGAGCGACAAGCGCAATCCCACGGTCAACGCCAACGGACTGATTTACGGGGCGACCGAGGAGAGCACGGATTTCATTCCGGTCCTGGACCCGGCGCGGCATGCGGCGAGCGAAATAAAGGTGCCGGTACGCGATCCGAAAACGCCTTCGACGAAGAACAACCCGATGGCGCCGTCCCCGTATTGGGGAGCGGAGCCGATCTGGGACAGCCAGACGAGCCCGCACAACCCGATGTACGACGAGAAGGGCAGGGTCTGGTTCACCTCGCGGGTGCGAGGGCAGGCGAACCCGGCCTTCTGCGGGAAAGGCTCGGATCATCCCTCGGCGAAGGTCTTTCCCGTCGAGCGCTCCAACCGCCAGCTCTCGATGTACGATCCGAAAACCGGAAAGTTCACGCTCATCGACACCTGCTTCGGCACGCATCATCTGTACTTCGCAGAGGATGCCGACAACACGCTGTGGGCGAGCTCGGGCGGCGCGGCGAACGAGGTCCTCGGGTGGCTCAACAGAAAGGTGTTCGAGGAAACCGGCGACGAGCAGAAGGCTCAAGGCTGGACTGCGTTCATCCTGGACACCAACGGCAACGGCAGGCGCGACGATTACGTGGGGCCGAACGATCCGATCGATCCGAACAAGGACAAGCGCATCGTGGCCGGTTTCTACGGGCTCGCCCCGAGCCCGGTCGACGGCTCGATCTGGGGCTCGGTGCTGGGATACCCGGGCTACATCATCCGTTTGAATCCGGGATCGAATCCACCGGAGACCGCGCTCACCGAAGTGTTCGAGCCGCCGTTCCCCGGCTATTCGCCGCGCGGCATGGACATCGATCGCCGGGGCGTCGTCTGGGCGCCGCTCGCGAGCGGACATTTCGCGAGTTTCGACCGGCGCAAGTGCAAGGGGCCGCTCAACGGCCCGAGCGCGACGGGCAAGCACTGCCCCGAGGGCTGGACGCTCTATCCATTCCCCGGACCGCAGTTGAAGGGCGTGACCGACTCGGGAAGCGCCGAGGCAAGCTACTACTCGTGGGTGGATCAGCACGACACCTTCGGCCTGGGTAAGGACGTGCCGATTGCGACCGGCAACGCCAACGACGCGCTGCTCGCGCTCAAGGACGGGAAGTTCGTGATTCTTCGCGTGCCTTACCCCATGGGTTTTTACGCGAAGGGGCTGGACGGGCGCATCGACGACCCGGGTGCCGGCTGGAAGGGGAGAGCCCTGTGGTCGACCTATGCCACGCGGGCGCCCTTCCACGTCGAGGGCGGCAAAGGCACCCGGTCGAAAGTCCTCAAGTTCCAGCTCCGTCCCGATCCGCTGGCGCGCTGAAAACCCGCTATTTCTCAGCGGCCTCGCGCGATTGCTGCGACTGCTGTACCTGCTCCATGGCTTTGTCGATATTCTGCCGCGTCTGCTCAAGGGTCTTCTTGGCTTGCTCGACTTCCTGCTTCTTGAGCGCGGCGGCGGTGGCCGCGGTGCTCGCGGTCTCGACTCCGCAGCCGGCGAGCGCCGCAGCGGCAACGAGGAGAATGATCCGCTTCATGGTGTAAGTCCTTTTGGGATGACAGGGCGTGGATAGGATAGCACCGCGGTGGTCAGGATCTAGCCGAGCTTCGCCGCCACTGCCTTTGCGAATTCCCGGGTCCCTATCTTCCCGCCGAGATCGGCGGTGCGCGTTGCGGGATCCTTGAGCGTCGCGTCCACGGCCGCGTCGATATTCCTTGCGGCGGCGGTGAACGCGTCGTTGCTTTGGCGCGCGGCGACCCATTCGAGCAGCATCGCCGCAGAGAGGATGAGCGAGGTGGGATTCGCCCTGTCTTTGCCCGCGATGTCGGGCGCCGAGCCGTGCTGCGCCTGCGCGACGCAGTATTCGTCCCCGGCGTTGATCGAGCCGCCGAGGCCGAGGCCGCCTGAAAGCTCGGACGCTTCGTCGGAAAGGATGTCGCCGTACATGTTCTCGGCGACGATGACGTCGAAGCGCATCGGGTCGCGCAGGAGGAGCGCCGCCATCGCGTCCACTATGACTTCCTCGAGCTGAACTCCGGGAAAATCCTTCGCGACCTTGCGCACTTCGCGCAGGTATAAGCCGTCAGAGATCCGGAACACATTGGCCTTGTGTATGGCCGTGACTTTCCTGCGGCGCGCCATCGCCGCTTCGAAAGCGCGGCGTGCGATGCGCTCGCAGCACTTCGCGGTGACGCGGCGCACCGCGAGCGCCATGTCCTCGGTCGGCATGAACTCCCCTATGCCCATGTGCATGTTGCGGTCGGCATAGAAGCCCTCGGTGTTTTCGCGGTAGATCACCAGATCGACGGGCTTGCCGGTGAGCCCGACGCCAAGGCGCGACCTTGCGGGACGGATGTTGGCGTAGAGATCGAGCTTGGTGCGAAATTCGGCCGAGGGGTTGATCCCGCCTTTTTCGCGCGCCGGGTACTCGTAAGTCGAAAGCGGGCCGAGAATCACGCCGCCCGAGGAGCGCGCCGCCTCCAGCACGCGGGCCGGGAGCGTCGTGCCTGCCTTCTTCAGGGCGGGGAGGCCGATTTCCTCCCGCTGCCATTCGAGCCCGAGCTTGAAGAGGGAATTGGCGCGATCGAGAACGGCCAGAGTCGCCGTGGTGATCTCGGGCCCGATGCCATCGCCGGGCAAGACGAGGATTTTCATTGCGCAGGAATCCTGGCGTCTTTGATCAGCTTGGCGTACATCTGCACATCGCTTTTGATCAGCGCGGCAAAATCCTCCGGCGTGCCGGTGACGATTTCGTTGCCGCCCTGCGTGACGATGCGCTCGCGCACGTCGGCTGAGCGCATCGCCCTGACGAGTTCCGCGTTGAGGCGATCGACGATCGCTTTGGGCGTGCCGGCCGGCGCGAGTACGCCTTGCCACTGCGAGATGTCGAAGTTCCCGATGCCCGCCTCCTGCATGGTCGGGACCTCGGGCAGGCTCGAGGCGCGCTTGCCGCTCGACACCGCGAACGCGCGCAACTTTCCGGCGCGGATCTGCGGAACCGACGTGATGACCGTGTCGAACATGAAAGTGAGCTGGCCGCCGAGGAGATCGGCGAGCGCCGGCGCGCTGCCTTTGTAGGGCACGTGCGTGAGCCGGATATTCGTCGCGAGCGCGAACAGCTCTCCGGCAAGATGGTTGCCGCCGCCGACCCCGGTGGAACCGTAGGAGACCGCGCCCGGCTTTGCGCGCGCCGCCTCGACCAGGTCGGCGATGCTCTTGATGGGCGAACCGGCCAGCGTCACCAGCACATACTGGTACACGGTGCATTGGGCGACGGGCGCGAAATCCCTGACCGGATCGTAGGGTACCTTGGCATAGAGCACGGGATTGACGACGATCGGGCCGTTGGCGGTCACGAGCAGCGTATAGCCGTCGGGCGCCGACTTGGCGACGAAGTCCGCGCCGATGCCGCCGTTCGCGCCGGCGCGGTTCTCGACCACGAACGGCTGCCTCAGCGCGTCGCCGAGCTTCTGGGCGAGGGTCCGTCCCAATATGTCGGCGTTGCCGCCCGCGGCATACGCAACGACGAGGCGCACGGGTTTGGCAGGGTAGTCCTGCGCCGGCGCGGCGGCGGACAGCATGGCCGCGAGCGCAAGCGCTGCGAAGCGGATTTTCATGAATCTGGCTCGCGGGAATGGCGGGGCTACAGGCTATCATATGCGGCATGATCAATCGGCGGTCCCTAGCCGCGGCGCTCGCGGCGGCCCAGGAACGGCAGCGCTGGACGCGCGTCGTGAAGCAGTCCGGAGCGAAGGCGGAATAGGATGGCGCGCCTCGCCGCCGCGTTCGGTTCCTCCCACAGCGTCATGCTCGCCGCCGAGCTGCAGGACTGGCTCAGGGGATTTCGTCAAAGCGACCTTCGCATGAAGTACTACGATCGCGAAGGCAGGCCGCGCTCCTATGCCGACGTCCTTGCCGGCGCACCCCCCGACATTGCGCAGCTGATCACCGATGAGGCGATCACGGGACGTTTCAACGAAGTGCAGGACGCGATGAAGCACCTCAAGTCCGAGATCGCCTCGGCGAAGCTCGACATTCTCATCATCGTCGGCGACGATCAGCACGAGCTTTTCCAGGACCAGCACATGCCTTCGATCGGAATTTACTACGGCGAGAGCATCCGCAATGCCGGCCGCACCAACGCCAAGCGGTTCAGCTGGCCCGAAGAGTGGTACAACCGCGCGCAGATGCGCCGCTTCGAAGACGACGGAGACATCGACTATCCCTGCCACCGGCCTCTTGCGCTCGCGTTGATCGAGGGCCTGATCGAGCGCGAGTTCGACGTTGCGGCGGTCGCGGGGCTAGGCGGCGACCAGCACGAGGGCCACGCCTATTCCTTCGTTCACCGCTGGTACCTCAAGGGCAACGGTGCGCCGACGCCGCGCGTCGTTCCGATTTTCCTCAATACCTACAATCCCCCCAACCCGCCTCTGCCGAAACGCTGCGTACGGCTGGGCAAATCGCTGAAGGAGCTGATCGAGAGCTATCCGGAGGAGCTAAAGGTCGGCCTGGTCGCCTCCGGGGGCTTGAGCCATTTCGTCGTCGAAGAGGATCTGGACCGCGCGATCATCGAGGCATTGCGGAGGAAGGATCTGGATTTCCTCGCGGGGCTCGATCCGCGGCGGCTGAAGGCGGGGAGTTCCGAGATCCGCAACTGGATCGTCGTGGCGGGCGCCGCCACCGGCCTCGACCTGACCTGGATTTCCTACACGCCTTCATATCGCACGCCGGCCGGAACGGGAATCGGACTCGCCTTCGCGAGATGGGGTTGATGTGAAGCCGAGCTGAATGACGCAGAGCGCCAAGCCGCCTTTCCGCGCCGACCAGGTCGGGAGCCTGCTGCGCGTGCCGGAGCTGCTCGCGGCTCACGAAAAGTTCCTGCAGGGACAGGTCGGCGCGGCGGCGCTTCGCGGGCTGCAGGACCGCTGCATCCGCGACATCATCCGGTTTCAGGAATCCGTGGGGCTTCACGCGATCACCGACGGCGAGTACCGGCGCAGCTCGTTTCACGCCGATTTCATAGAGAAGCTCGGCGGGGCGAGGGCCGCCGGGCGGCTGGCCGTCGAGGGTACAGTGAGCGGCCTGGACGAGATGCGAACCGTGACCGGCAAGCCCTTTGCGCCGCGCGCTTTTACGATCGTCGGCAAGCTGCGCCACGCGCAGCCGATCGAGGTCGAAAACTTCAGCTTCGTGAAAGCGAACACCGAGCGCACCGCCAAGCAGACGATTCCGTCGCCCACCATGCTGCTGCGCGGCGGCCGCGCGGCAGTGAGCTACGAGGCGTACCCGGACCTTGAGGAGTTCCACGCCGACATCGCCGAGGTCTACCGCGAAGAGCTCAGGCAGCTCGGCGAGGCCGGTTGCCACTATGTGCAGCTCGACGACACGAACTTCGCCTTTCTCTGCGACCCGAAACTCGCCGATACCTTCCGCCGCGACGGATACGAGCCGGATGAAATGCCCGAGCGCTTCGCGAATCTGATCAATTCGGCCATCGCGGAACGCCCCGCCGGGATGGTGGCCGCGATCCATCTGTGCCGCGGCAATTCAATGGGCCAATGGGCGGCCCGGGGCGGCTACGAGCCGGTCGCCGAGGTCCTCTTCAACAAGGTCGACGTGGACGCATACTTCCTGGAATACGACGACGAGCGCTCAGGCGGCTTCGAGCCGCTGCGTTTTTTCCCGGGCCGCTCGCCCAAGAGAATCGTGCTCGGACTGGTGAGCACCAAAGTGCCGGCGCTCGAATCGAAAGACGTGCTCAAGCGCCGCATCGACGCGGCGGCGAGATACGTGCCGCTGGAAAATCTGTGCCTCAGCCCGCAGTGCGGCTTCGCGAGCACATTCCGCGGGAACCCGATCTCGGAGGAAGTGCAGCGGCTCAAACTGGAGCGAGTGGTCGAAGTGGCAACCGAGGTGTGGGGTGGCGCCCGGTGAAAGATTTTAAAGATTCTTTACCCGGGGCCTCGCCCGTAGTAAATTTACATTCCCCGCGGAGGTCACAGGATTCGAATCTCAAATGACGGTCGAACGCCAAGACCCCGCGGTCCGGCGGCGTCTTTCTTCTTCAGGCGCGGAGGAGAGCGCGCGTCTTTCGGCCCTGCGCAGCTATTGCGTGCTCGAGACCGGGCGCGAGGCCCGCTTCGACGATCTTACCTGCCTCGCGTCGACCATCTGCGAAACGCCGGTATCGCTGGTGAGCCTGGTGGATACGAACCGGCTGTTCCTCAAATCGGCGCACGGTATCGACCTCCGCGAGATACCCTACCCGGATTTCTTCTGCGGCCATGCCATTCGCCAGCGCGACCTCTTCGTCGTCCCCGACGCAAACGAGGATCCGCGCTTTGCAAAGCACCCGCTGGTGGTCGATTCACCGCGCGTGCGCTTCTACGCCGGAGCGCCCCTGGTCACGCCGCAGGATTACAGGCTGGGGACGCTGTGCGTGATCGATTTCGTTCCCCGGGAGTTGCAGCCGAAGCAGCTCGAGATGCTGCGCATCCTGGGGCGGCAGGTGATGTGCCAGCTGGACCTGAATTTGCAGGCGATGCGCGACCCGCTCACCGGCCTGTACAATCGCCGCCAGCTCGAGGAAGGCCTGCACCGCGAAGTCCTGCGCGCGCGTCGCCTCGGAGGAAACGTCGGCGTCATGGCGATCGACGTGGATCATTTCAAGCGGGTCAACGACACGCTGGGGCACGAAGTCGGCGACCTCGCCTTGAGGGGGATCGCGGATGAATTGGCTTCCTGCGTGCGCGAGGAAGACATCGCCTGCCGGGCCGGCGGGGAGGAGTTCGTCATCATCCTTCCCGGGACGGGAAAGACGGCGCTGCGCTCGCGTGCGGAAGCCGTGCGCCGGACCATCGAGCAGGCGCAGATCCTCGCGGGGGAGGGAACGCTCAAGCTGACGGTCTCGATAGGGCTTGCGAGCTTTCCCGCCTATGGCGATTCGGGACAGGCCGTGTTGCGAGCCGCGGACGTGGCGCTCTACAAGGCCAAGGCGGCGGGGCGAAACCGGGTCACCATGTGCACGCCTGGCGTCGCGCGTAGTTTCCCAGCCCAGGTCGCTTGACAGTCAGGTTTTGAATTCCTGAGATCGATCCGTTGCGGGTCAGTGCCCCGCGGCTCTCGGGTGCATTTTTGAATCAGTCCGGAGGCAGAGCTATGAGTGCGGGTTTCAAGGGCCGGCGCGAGGATCTGAGGCTGGTCACGGGGCAGGGCAGATATACGTCCGACTGGAATCTTCCCGGACAGCTCTACGCCTCGTTCCTGCGCTCCGACCGGGCGCATGCGGAAATCGTCTCGGTCGACACCGCGGCTGCGCAGGCGTCGGCCGGCGTGGTCGCAGTGTTCACGGGCGCCGATACGGCGAAAGCCGGCTTCAAATCCACGCCGCAGCTCGCGCGTTACCCGGGCCGCGGCGGCGCGACGATCAAGGTTCCGCACCGCGACGGACTCGCCAACGGGCGCGTGCGCTTCGTCGGCCAGGAGGTCGCGTTCGTGGTGGCGAAGACGGCGCTCGCTGCGCAGGATGCCGCAGAGAAAATCGAGGTCGCTTACCGCGATCTCCCGGTGGCGATCGACGCGGAGGCCGCGCTTGCAGCGGGCGCCGAGCAGCTCTACCCGGAGATCCCCGGCAACCTCTGTTTCGACTACGAGTACGGCGATGAGGCGAAGACCCACGCGGCCTTTTCACGGGCCGCTCATGTCACGCGCATCGTTCTGGACAGCCAGCGCATGGTTGGAAACCCGATGGAGCCCAAGGCCTGTCTTGCCGCATACGACGCGCAAGCCGACAAGTACGATCTGTATGTGAGCTCGCAGGGCCTTTCGCTCATGCGCGGAAGCGCGAGCGGCATCACCGGCATTCCCGCGGAGAGAATCATGGTC
>DASPWT010000172.1:0-3011 GCA_035637655.1 Burkholderiales bacterium
CGTGCCCGTGGCCGTCATCGCGCGGACGATCAAAGGCAGGGGCATTCCGGGGATCGAGGACATGGACGGCTGGCATGGCAAGCCGCTCGACGAAACCGCGGCCAATAAGGCGGTGGCCTCGCTCGAGGCGCAGCTGCACAATGTCAAGCTTCCCCCGGTGCATCCCCCGCAGGGGCCGCCGGCGCCGGCTGCGCCGCGGGCGGAGATCACGGACGGCTTCCGCGTCTCGACGCATGAGAAGGGCACGACCGTGGCCACGCGGCAGGCATACGGCGAAGCCTTGGCCAAGCTCGGGAAGCTCAATCCGGCGGTCGTGGCGCTGGACGGCGATGTCAAGAACTCGACACACGCCGAGCTCTTCAAGAAGGCGTGCCCGGAGCGTTACGTCGAGGGGTTCATCGCGGAGCAGAACATGGTGGCGACGGCCGTCGGCCTGGCCGCGTATGGAAAGATCCCCTTTGTCTCGACCTTCGCCTGCTTCCTCACCCGCGCCTTCGACCAGATCCGCATGGCCGCGATCTCACGGGCCAATGTGAAGTTCAGCGGCTCGCACTGTGGCGTCAGCATCGGCGAGGATGGGCCTTCGCAGATGGGTCTCGAGGACCTCGCGATGTTCCGCGTCATCCCCGGCTCGGTGATCCTGTACCCCGCCGACGCCGTGTCGACGGAGCGATGCGTGGAGCTGGCCGCGGGCACCCGCGGCATCGTGTATATCCGCACCACGCGCCCCAAGACCCCGGTGCTCTACGATCCGGATGAGGCCTTCGCCGTCGGCGGGCTCAAGGTGCTGCGCCAGAGCGAGGGCGATCGCGTGACGGTGGTGGCCGCGGGCGTCACGCTCCACGAGGCCCTCAAGGCCCATGCCGAGCTGAACGGGCAGGGCATTGCGATCCGGATCATCGACCTTTACTCGGTCAAACCCCTCGACCGCGAGAGCCTGCTCGCTGCGGCTCGAGCCACCGGGGGCCGGCTCATCACGGTGGAGGATCATTACTCGCAGGGCGGACTGGGCGATGCGGTGCTCGAGGCCGTGGCCGGCGAGGGGATCCAGGTCCACAAGCTCGCGGTGACCGAGCTGCCCCGGAGCGGCCCGGCCGAAGCCCTGCTCAACCGCTACGGCATAAGCGCCCAACACATCGCCGAGAAGGTCCGAAAGGTCGCCGAGGTCCACTAGGCCCCGCGAGCTCTGCGGACCGCGCAAGCGGCGGCGGGTTGGCTACTTGCTGTGACGCGCCCCGCGCCGACGGGCGCTCCGGCGCGCTTGGCGCGCCAGCGCCCTGCGCGATGCCGCCCGCCTGCCCTCGCGCCTCAATGCCCGCATGATCGCCCGGGACCGGCGCGCGGAGACCTTGTGGGGCCTTCCCCGACGACCCGCGCGATAGTCTTGCGCGGCGCGGCGCCGAGTCCGCGCGGAGGCGCGCCCTTTCCTGGGCGGCCGGAGCCGGACGCCGGCTCTCCGCGCTTTCGACAGTCCGATGGCGATGGC
The DNA here is from genome assembly GCA_035637655.1 of Burkholderiales bacterium. Lineage (GTDB taxonomy): Bacteria > Pseudomonadota > Gammaproteobacteria > Burkholderiales > SG8-39 > VBDM01. Next base: position 1,487 of record DASPWT010000172.1, read on the forward strand.
CTGCTTCGTCGACCGCGCGCCATGCTGGCCTTTGCGAATATGCCGCATCTCTTCATGCACGAACTCGCCGGCCTGGGTTGTCGTCGCCTTTCCGCGGCGCCTGGCCTTTCGGGCGCGCTCGATCGTCCTCTTTTCTGGCATCCCCGTCCTCCTTACTTCCGCGGAGACTGGCCCACTTCCTTCGGAGTGTTTTCCTCGATCCACGCCTTTGCCATCCGCACTCCCTGGCTCTCCGCCTCGGCCTGGGTATCGAGCCGCTCGTGAGAGACGGGCAAATCGGTGGTTTGCTCGGCGGTGTTGGTCGAGTGCTTGACCGTGGCCACGACCGCCCACTTGCCATCGCTCATCTGCTCGGTCGCGATGGCGATGTCGCAATTCCTGTACGCGGGAACAGTCTTGCGCTGAAACATGGTGTCACCTCGCCACGAACCGTTTTGCCCTTCCTTCTCTTCAGTGTTGTCACGGGTTCTCCGGGAGTCAAGCGACCCGTTGCGTGGCGCCTCCGCCGATCATCCGAGGTGAAAGGTCGCCGGCAGGCGCCCGGCCGACTCGAGCTGCTCGACCGCGCGCTCGATCACCGCCGCGACCAGCTCCTCCGTCGCGACACCCGGCCGAACGTCGAGTCGCTGCGAGGCTGGCACCTCGTCGGGCGGCTCGAAGCGGGCGCGCGCCCGCTCGAAGACGGCAACGTCGGCATCCGAGAATTGCCCTCGCTCGCCGACGCGCGCGGTCAGCCGTCTCCGAGCCTCGGTGTCGTCGACCAGGCACATGAGCAGCACGAACGGAATCCCGAGCTCACGGGCGAGCGCCAGCGGCCGCGCCCGTAGGCTCGCGCTCGGGAAGGTCGCGTCAACGATGACGCGCCGCGCGCGCGCGAGCTCTCCGCGCGCCTCGTCCACGAGGGCCGCATAGGTCCGGTCGGTCATCGCCTCCGAGTACACCTCCGCCTCCCGCTCCTTCGGCACGCGCGTCGTCGGCGCGATCCCGGTCATGCGCTTCCGCTCGAAGTCGCTCTGGAGGTGGCGGGCATTGAGCGGCGTCCCGATCCGACGCGCCACATAGGTCTTCCCCGAGCCGGGCAGCCCGCAGGTGGCGATCAGGAAGGGCGGCAGCGCATAGCTCGCCGCGAGCGCGAAGAACCCCAGCGCCTCGAGCCGCGCCTGCGCCCGGACGGCGGCATCGCCGCTGCCGGCGCCCCGCAGCGCCGCGACCTTGCCCCGCACGCAGGCCCGATGCGCCTTGTAGAAGCCGAGCATGGCCTCGAGGTCCGGGTCTCCTGCGCGCTGCGCGTATCGGCGCGCGAGGTCGCGCCCGAAGGCTGGAAAGCCGAGGCGGTCGAGGTCCATGAGCAGAAACGCGAGATCGGCCGCGACGTCGAGGCAGCGGAACGCCAGCGAGAACTCGATGCGGTCGAAGGCGACGAGGCGGTCGGGAAGCACACACAGATTCCCCGCGTGCAGGTCGCCGTGCCCCTCGACGATGCGGCGCTGAGCGATGCGCCGCTCGAAGCGCGCGCGCTCCTCCC
>DASPWT010000173.1:0-5295 GCA_035637655.1 Burkholderiales bacterium
GTCCACCGGTCGGTCAAACGATCGACGACACGCTCCATCAAATCGCGCCGGCATAGAGCGTCGCGGGTGCCGTTCAGGCAAAGGACCGGCACCTTGATTCTCGCGAGGTGCGCGTCGCGCAGCTCTTCGGGCTTCCCCGCCGGATGCAGGGGATAAGCGAGGAGCAGCAGGCCGTCGCACGGAAATTCCTCGGCTGCGAGCATCGAAGCCGCCCGTCCGCCCATCGACCGTCCGCCGAGGATGAGGGTCTGCGGTCCGACTTCGCGGCGGGCATGCGCGGCTACGGCGGCGATGCATTCCTTCAAGCGAGGCATCGTGTCCGGATGACTGGACCCTTTCTCGCGGTAAAGGAAGTTGAAGCGAACGACGTGAAGCCCGCGCCGGCGCAGCGGCCCCGCGAGTGCGAGCATGCCGCGATCGGCCATGCGGCCGCCTGCGCCGTGCGCGCAGACAAAGAGCGCGCCGCCTGCCGGCGCGAGCGCAGGTTCGAAAACTGCTGAGGTCTCTTCCGCGCCGACTTTGACGCGCCAATTTGCGGGAGACAAACCACCTGCCACGCTCACGCGTCGTATCTGTCGTGGTGGCGCACCCAGGACTGCGTGAATTCCAGAGCGTCCTCGTCCCGCCCCTTGGGAACCAGGTCGAGGTAATGGTAGGCCGTGTTCAGTATGTCGATTCCCCGGGCGTAACTCGAATAGGTGTGGAATACGGCGCCGCCCTCGTCCTTGTAGAACACGCTTACGCCCTCGCGGTCGGTCACGCCGACGTCGGATTTCGAATAGTTGAAGAACGCCGCTCCGCTTTCGACTTCCTGCGGAGTGAACGACGCTTGATAGTCGTAGTTGAAATCGTTCTGGTCCGAGGAGACCCACTTGAAGCTCCAGCCCATCCGTTTCCTGAACGCCTCGAGCTTGTCGAGCGGGGCCCGGGAGATGGCGACGAAGCTCACGTCGCGGTGGTTGAGGTGAATGCCGAGGCCGTTGAAATTGTCTGCCCAGAAGGAGCAGTGCTTGCAGCCCTCGTTCCAGTCGGGGGCGAACATGAAGTGATAGACGACGAGCTGGCTCTTGCCGTCGAAAAGCTCGGCCAGCGTCTCCTTGCCCTTCTGCCCGTCGAACACGTATTGCTTCTCGACTTTCTCCCAGGGCAGGGCGCGCCGTCGCCGGCTCAGTTCGTCGCGCAGCCGGGTGAATTTCTTCTCCTTCGCGAGGAATTTCCTGCGAGCTTCGATCCAGGCTTTGTGCGATACGACTCGATGCTTCTCGGCTCCCTTTCTCGTGCGTGACCGCGCCATGTCAGCCTCCAATAGGTTGTGGTTGCCTTATTCCGGAGCTGCCTGCTAGATTGACACTGTATTCCCTTGCCGGGAAGATTGGCGAGGGGCGGCATGAAAAAACTCCATCGAATCGTCGAGGACAAGAAAATCGCCGGCGTCTGCGCCGGACTCGGCGACTATTTCGATCTCGATCCGGTCTTCTTTCGCCTGTTCTTTCTGGTGTCGCTCCTTTTCGGCGGGCTGGGGGCGCTCGCGTATCTGATCCTGTGGATCATGGTCCCCGAAAAGACGGGCGCGCGGGGCGAGCCCCGCCCCTTGAAGCGGCTGCATCTTTCGAATTCCGATCGCAAGATCGGGGGCGTGTGCGGCGGTCTCGGAGAACGGTTCGAGATCGATCCCGTGCTCTTCCGAGTCGCGTTCATCCTGCTCGCCCTCGCGTGCGGTCTCGGGATCCTCCTCTACATCGCCCTGTGGCTCCTCGTCCCGCGCACCCCGTCCGTGCCCGTCGTCGAGACCTAGCCCGGGTTGCCGGCGCAAGCGAGCGTGCTACACTTTCGATTCCACAACTTCGAAAGGAGGTGATCCCGTGAGAGACCAACAAGGCAGGACCGGACTACCGACCTCGAACAGCGGATCAATCCGCAGACTTGGGATTTCCGCCAGCCGTTAGGCCGGCGTGCCTTACAGCAGGACAACGCCCCGGGGAGAAATCTTCGGGGCGTTTTCGTTTCCTTGGGGGACTCTATGAGAATCGCAACCCTGCTGGTCGCTCTGCTTGCCGGCTGTGCCGCCCCGGGCGGGATCAGCGAAGCTACGGGAAGCTGGGACGGAGCCACCTACGACGAGGTGGTGCTGCGCTGGGGAGCGCCCGCACGCAGCACCAAGCTCACCGACGGCCGCGACGTCTATACCTGGGCGTCCGAAAGCGTCGGCTCCCGCGGAAGCTCGGCGGTCGGCTTCGGGATTGGCGGTGGTGGTGGCGCCGGAATAGGCATCGGCACCGGCATCATGTTCGGATCCGGCGGCGGGGAGCCGGTCCGCTGCGAACGCACGCTGATTTTCAAGGCCGGCCGCGTCGACGAGCAGACCTGGCAGGGGCCGGCGGAATACTGCAGGACCTTCGGCCGGTCCGCTCGCTAGTTTCGCAAGGCGGATCCACATGCGCGCGGACGAGCCCGGGCGTCTGCGCATCGACAAATGGCTGTGGGTGGCGCGCTTTTACAAGACGCGCAGCCTGGCCGCGCGGGCGGTGGAGGGCGGCAAGGTGAAGCTCAACGGCGAGCGCGTGAAGCCGGGCAAGGAAGTCAAGGCCGGCGATGAAATCGAAGCGCGTTCGGGGGAACTGCAATGGCTGATCGAAGTGCGCGCCGTGGCGCTCAAGCGCGGACCGGCGGCTGCGGCGGCGCTGCTGTATGCAGAGAGCGAGGAGAGCCGGGCGAGGCGCATGCACATGGTCGCGATGCGCCGCGCCGGGCCGCATCCCGCGCGCGACACGCATGGCCGGCCCACCAAGCGCGACCGGCGCATGATCCGGCGCTTCACCGGCGATTGAGGGCGGACGCATGGATCGCCTGATCGCGCAGTACGGGCTCGCGCTTGTTTTCGCGAACGTGCTGCTCGAGCAGCTCGGGCTGCCGATTCCCGCGGTGCCGGCGCTCGTCGTCGCCGGCGCGTTCTCGGCCGAGGGAGAGTTTTCGCCTCTCGCGGCATTCGGCGTCGCGTTCGTCGCTTGCATGATGGGCGACGCGCTCTGGTACCTCGCGGGCCGGCGCTACGGCCGCCGCGTGATGAAACTGCTTTGCCGCCTGTCGCTCTCGCCCGATTCCTGCGTGCGCCAGACTGAGTTCCGCTTCGAGCGCTGGGGAAAGCTGACGCTGGTGCTGTCGAAGTTCATCCCCGGCCTCTCGACCATCGCGCCGCCGCTCGCGGGCGCGATGCGCCTCGGCTGGCCGTCCTTTCTCCTGCTGAACGGCCTGGGCGTGGTGATCTGGGCAGGGGCGGCGATCGCCGCGGGGATGGCGTTTCACGCTCAGATCAACGAGTTCATCGTTCGCCTGGAAGGGCTCGGCACGCTGGCGGCCGCGGCGATCGGCGTGCTGCTCGGCGGATACATCGCCCTCAAGTGGTGGGAGCGGCGGCGTTTCTACAAGTTGCTGCGCATCGCGCGCATCGGCGTCGACGATCTGCGCGCCCTGATAAAGGGAGACAAGCGCCCGGTGGTCGTCGACGTGCGCTCGCCCAGCGCGCGCGATCTCGATCCGCGTTTCATCCCCGGCGCGCTGGCGATGGACGTCGCCGACGTGGAACGGCGGCTCGCCCAATTGCCGGCCGATCGCGAGATCATTTTCTACTGCACCTGTCCCAACGAAGCTTCGGCGGCGCAAGTCGCGAAAAAATTAATCGGACTCGGCTACACCAAAGTGCGTCCGCTGCACGGCGGCCTGGACGCCTGGATCGCCGCCGGCTACGAGGTCGAGCACCGGGCGGAGGGCCCGGGATGATTTCCTGGCTCTAGGGACGATGAGCCTTGAGCTGAATCAGCCGTTGCCGTGGAGGCGGGCGAGCGCCTGCGTCCGCATGCGCGAGAGCACTGCGGCGAGCGCGACGCCGACGACGCACACGGTGCTGGTCGCGAGAAAGCCCAAGGTGAAGGCGCCCGCCGTGTCCTTCACCACGCCGAGCGCATAGGCGAAAACGAGGGCGCCCAGGTTGGCGAACATGTTGCAGAACCCGGCGGAGATGCCGGCGACGCGCGGCCCGAGCACCTCGACCGGTACGTAGAAGAGCGGCCCGAAATAGAACTGCAGGAAGATCGAGTTGACCGCGACCACGAGCACCAGCGCCGGGATCGATTCCACGATCACGAGCAGCGCCGAAGTACAGGCGAGCACGGCGAGCGACGCACCGATCACGAGCGGCGGGTTCCTAAGGCGATCCGAGGCGTAGCCGCCGAGCGCATTCGCGGGCCCGGTGAGAGCGAAGCCCATCGCGGTGATGAAGCCGGCGGCCTGAAGCGTGAGACCGCGGTCGGCCACCAGCAGCGAAGGCAGCCAGAAATTGAACGAGGTGGTCACGCCGTAGCGGATGAACTGGATGCCGGCGCAGACCCACATGATCGGGTAACGGAAGAGCTGGAATGCATCGAGCACGCCCACCGGGCGCTTGGGTCCCGCAGCGGGCTTCTCCTTTCCGAAGGCGAGATACACGAACGCGGCGCACACGCCCAGCGCGGCAAAGGCGATGAAGGGCGGGCGCCACCCGTAATGTCCCACGAGGAACGGCCCGACGAGCGAGAGCAGGATGTTCCCCGACACGCCGCCGATCACGTACACGCCCATCGCGGTCGCCTTGCGGTCCGCGGGGAACCAGGAAGCGACGAGCGTCAGGCCAGGCGCGAAGATCAGCGCGCGGAACGCGCCCGACACGACCTGATTCGCGAGCGCGGCCGGATAGGACTGGATCATCCCGAAGTTGAGCGAGAGCAGCGTCGAGCCGAGGATGCCGATGAAAAAGATGCGCTTCGGCCCGAAGCGGTCGGCGAGGTAGCCGCCGGGGATCTGGCCGAGCGCATAGGTGAAGGTCGCGGCGGCGGAGAGCATTCCCGCCTGCGCGAAGCTCATGTGCAGGTCTTCGCGGATGAGCGGCAGGAAGAGCGCAATGCCGCCCAGGGACAGCATGTTGAAGCCCTGGCAGAACACCACCAGCGTGACGGTGAGCGCGGCGTCGCGCCGCTTGGGCGAAGGGGGAGAGGAAGGCTCGAAGGACACGTGGCGGATCAAACCCGAATCGGTTCCTCCTGCATCAAGGCGACCTGCTCCTTCAGCTCGAGGATGCGGTCCTGCCAGTAGCGCTGGGTGTTGAACCAGGGAAACGCGGCGGGAAACGCGGGGTCGTCCCAGCGCCGCGCGATCCAGGCCGAGTAGTGGATGAGGCGCAGGGTCCGCAAGGCTTCCAGCAGGTGCAGCTCGCGCGGGTCGAACTCGCGAAAATCCTCGTAGCCGGCAAGAACGTCGGCGAGC
>DASPWT010000174.1:0-10678 GCA_035637655.1 Burkholderiales bacterium
GGAAAGTAACGGTAATCGTGCGCCTCCTCCTTGGTGCGCATCGCGCGCGTCTCGTCGCGGTCGGGATCGTAGAGCCTCGTCTCCTGCACGATTTTGCCGCCGTCATCCAGAATTTCGATCTGGCGCTTCACCTCGAACTCGATCGCGCGCTCGAGGAACCGGAATGAGTTGAGGTTCTTGGTCTCGGTGCGCGTGCCGAGCGGCGCCCCGGGGCGGCGCACCGAGACGTTGGCATCGCAGCGGAACGAGCCTTCCTGCATGTTCCCGTCGCAGATGTCGATCCAGCGCACCAGCGCGTGGAGCGCCTTGGCATACGCGACCGCCTCCTCCGCCGAGCGCATGTCGGGCTCGGAGACGATTTCCAGCAGCGGGACTCCGGCCCGGTTCAGATCGATCCCGCTTGAGTCCCGGAAGGCTTCGTGCAGCGACTTGCCGGCGTCCTCTTCGAGGTGGGCCCGCGTCAGGCGGATCGCCTTCTCCCCGCTCTTCGTGAGGATCCTGATTTCCCCCCCTTTGACGATGGGAAGCTCGTACTGGCTGATCTGGTAGCCCTTGGGCAGATCCGGGTAGAAATAGTTTTTCCGCGCGAAAACCGAACGCCGATTGATCAGCTTTTCTCCGCCGACCGCGAGCCCGAACCGGATCGCGCGCTCCACCGCCCCGCGGTTTGCGACCGGCAGCACCCCGGGCAGCGCGATGTCCACCGCGCTCGCCTGGGTGTTGGGCGCCGCGCCGAAGGCCGTCGATGCGCCGGAGAACATCTTCGACACAGTGGAGAGCTGCGCGTGCGTCTCCAGGCCGATGACGATTTCCCAGTTCATGGACGGATCCCGGCGGGCTCGCGCTTGTGCCAGTCCGTCGCCTTCTGATACTGATGGGCAACGTTGAGCATCCTCGCTTCGCTGAAGTAGTTCCCGACGATGTGCAGACCCACCGGAAGATCGTCTCTCCCAAACCCGCACGGGATCGACATGCCCGGAAGCCCCGCGAGGTTGGCGGGAATCGTGTAGATGTCGTTCAGGTACATCTGCACCGGGTCGGCCGCTTTGGCGCCGATCTTGAAGGCCACCGTTGGCGAGGTCGGTCCGACCACAAGGTCACAGCGTTTGAAAGCCTCGACGAAATCGTTTGCGATCAGCCGCCGGATCTTCTGCGCCTTGAGGTAGTAGGCGTCGTAGTAGCCGTGAGAGAGGACATAGGTGCCGATGAGGATGCGGCGCCTGACTTCGGCGCCGAAGCCTTCGGCGCGGGTGCGGCGATACATGTCGGCGAGGTCGCGGTACTCCTTGGCGCGGTGGCCGTAGCGCACCCCGTCGAAGCGCGACAGGTTCGACGAGGCCTCGGCGGGCGCGATGACGTAATACGCCGGCACGGAAAGACCGCTGGTCGGCAGACTGACCGGGACGCGCCTTGCGCCGAGCTTTTCAAGCTGCGCGAGCGCCGCCTCCACCGCCTTGCCCACGTCGGCGGCAAGCCCCTTGCCGAAATGTTCCTTCGGCACACCGATGCGCAGGCCCGCGAGCGGTTTCTCAAGATCCCGGGTGTAGTTTTCTGCGGGGTGATCGACCGAGGTCGAATCGCGCGCATCGAACCCGGCCATCACGTTCAGAAGCAGCGCGAGGTCTTCGGCGCTTTTGGCCAATGGGCCGCCCTGATCGAGGCTGGAGGCGAACGCGATCATGCCGTAGCGCGAAACAAGCCCGTAAGTCGGCTTCAGCCCCGATACTCCTGAGAGCGCGGCGGGCTGACGGATCGAGCCGCCGGTGTCGGTGCCGGTCGCCGCCGGCGCCATGCGTGCAGCCACCGCCGCGGCCGAGCCGCCCGAGGAGCCGCCGGGCACGTACGCCTGACTCCAGGGATTTTTCACCGGACCGTAGAACGAAGTTTCGCTCGAGGATCCCATGGCGAACTCGTCCATGTTGGTCTTGCCGAGGATCACCGCGCCGGCGTTGTTGAAACGCTCGATCACGTGCGCGTCGTAGGGGCCGATGAAGTTCGAGAGGATCCGGGAACCGCACGTCGTGAGCCAGCCGCGCGTCACGAAAATGTCCTTGTGCGCGAAGGGGATGCCGGTGAGGGGCTGCGCTCCACCCTTCGCGATGCGCTCGTCGGCCGCGCGCGCTTGCGCGAGACTTTTTTGCGCGTCGACGGTGATGAAGGCGTTGAGCGAGCCGTTCAGCTTTTCAACGCGCCCGAGAAAGAGTCGGGTCAGCTCGACGCTGGAGATTTTTCCTTGCGCGAGCGCGGCGGCAAGTTCCTTGAGCGAGGCGTTCAGCACCCGTCACCCCTCACGCCTTCACCCATCCAGACTTTACTCAATGACTTTTGGAACGAGATACAGACCCGCTTCGACCTGCGGCGCCACCGACTGGAACTGCTCCCTTTGATCCTTCTCGGCGACCCTGTCCTCGCGCAGGCGCAGCGCCAGCCCTTGAGCGTGTGTCATCGGTGCGATGCCCTCGGTATCGACCTTCTGCATTCTCCCGATCAGCTCGAAGATGTCGGTCAACTGGGCCTGGACGGTCCGGGCTTCCGCGTCGCTGATGCCGATTCGGGCCAGCTCGGCGATGCGTTGGACTTCCTGCAGGGACAGCGGCATGAAAAATCGCTTAAAGCGAAAATTTATTTGCTGTATTATAGCGCAATCGAGAACCCTCTTTCCTAAAGGAAATCAGCAGGATGTTCGGCTTTTTGCGTGGCTATTTCTCGGACGACATGGCGATTGACCTGGGCACGGCCAATACGCTGATTTACGTGCGCGGCAAAGGTATCGTGCTCAACGAGCCTTCGGTCGTGGCGATCCGCCAGGAAGGCGGGCCCAATTCCAAGAAGACGATTCAGGCGGTCGGCAAGGAAGCGAAAATGATGCTCGGCAAGACGCCGGGCAACATCACCGCGATCCGGCCGATGAAAGACGGCGTGATCGCCGACTTCACCGTCACCGAGCAGATGCTGAAGCAGTTCATCAAGAAAGTACACCATTCGCGCCTGTTCGCGCCCTCACCGCGCATCATCATCTGCGTGCCCTGCGGCTCGACGCAGGTCGAGCGGCGCGCGATCCGCGAGGCCGCCATCGAGGCCGGCGCGAGCCAGGTGTTCCTGATCGAGGAGCCGATGGCCGCGGCGATCGGCGCGGACCTGCCGGTCGCGGAAGCCACGGGCTCGATGGTGGTGGACGTCGGCGGCGGGACGACGGAAGTCGGAGTCATCTCGCTCGGCGGCATGGTCTATTCGGGCTCAGTGCGCGTCGGCGGGGACAAGTTCGACGAAGCCATCATCAACTACATCCGCCGCAACTACGGCATGCTGATCGGGGAGACCACGGCAGAAACGGTCAAGAAGGAAATCGGCTCGGCCTTCCCCGGCTCCGAAGTGCGCGAGATGGAGGTGAAGGGCCGCAACCTCGCGGAGGGCATCCCCCGAAGCTTCACGATTTCCTCGAACGAGATCCTGGAGGCGCTCACCGAACCGCTCAACCAGATCGTCGGCGCGATAAAGGGCGCGCTGGAGCAGACCCCGCCCGAGCTGGGCGCCGACATCGCCGAAAAAGGCATGGTGCTCACCGGCGGCGGAGCGCTCTTGCGCGACCTCGATCGCCTCCTCATGGAAGAAACCGGGCTGCCCGTGATCGTCGCAGACGATCCGCTCACCTGCGTGGTGCGCGGCTCGGGCAAGGCGCTGGAAAGAATGGACAAGCTGGCGAGCATCTTCGCGAGCGAGTAGGGTGGTGGGCAATCCGGGGCTCGAGACTGGGGAAAAGCAAGTGCTGCACCTGTGTTCGTAACGGGTTGCATTGCCCAGGCCGCTCAAGCCCCAGCTCCCAGACCGATGGATTACCAGCCGCCGCCGTTTTTCAGCCGCGGTCCCGCGCCGCTCGTGCGCCTGGGGTTTTTCGCGTGTCTCGCGGTTCTCCTGATGGTGCTCGACGCGCGTTTCCGTTACGCCGAGTCCTTGCGCCAGGTCGTCGCCCTGCTTGTCTATCCGCTGCAGCGCGCGGCAGTCGCTCCGGTGGAACTGTTCAGCGCTTCCGCCGGATTCTTCACGACACAGGTGTCGCTCAAGCAGGAGAACGAGCAACTCAAGGCAAAGCAGCTGCTGGCGGCGAACGACCTGTTGACGATCGAAGCGCTGCGTGCCGAAAACGCGCAGCTGAGGCGATTGCTCGAGGCGCGCGAGCGCCTGCCGCGTCACTCCACGCTGGCGGAGATCCTCTATCAGGGGCGCGATCCTTTCTCGCGCAAGGTGATCATCGACAAGGGGAGCTATCAGGGCATCCAGCTGGGACAGGCGGTGATCGACGATGTCGGCGTCGTCGGACAGGTGACGCGCGTGTATCCGCTGCTCTCCGAAGTGACCCTGATCACGGACAAGGAGCAGAGAACACCGGTGCAGGTCCTGAGGAACGGCTTGCGTGCCGTCATCTACGGCGGCGGGGAAAGGGGCACGCTCGACTTGAGCTGGACGGCCTCGAACGCCGACGTACTGGCCGATGACGTGCTCGTGACCTCGGGCATCGACGGCACTTATCCGGCCGGCCTTCCGGTCGCGAAGGTCTCGCGCATCGAGCGCGACGCCGCCTACTCGTTCGCAAAGATCACCTGCATCCCCACCGCCGGCACGGACCAGAACCGGCAAGTGCTCGTGCTGTCCCGGGAAGCGAACCTCCCGGCAGCCTCCGTCGAAACGGAATCCGTGGCGGGCAAGCTCCCCAAACAAAATCGCGCCAGAAAACGCGAATGAGCGCGAGGGGAACCTAGTGCCTTTCTACGAGCAGCCGCAGCGCACCCTGCTGTCCGCCAAGGCGGCCTATATGGCGCTCACTCTGGTGCTCGCCTTGCTGTTCAACCTGCTGCCTTGGCGCGACCTCATCGGGCTGCCCGACATGGTTGCACTCGTGCTCACCTTCTGGTGCGTGCACCAGCCCCGCAAAATGGGCATCGGCATCGCCTGGTTCGTAGGGCTCGTGATGGACGCGGGCAACGGCGCGCTCCTCGGCCAGCATGCCTTCGCTTACGCCTTTCTCGCCTTCGCTGCGATCAGCCTGCACCGGCGCATTCTGTGGTTCTCGCTGTGGCGGCAAGCCGCACACGTGCTGGTGTTGCTGCTCACAAGCCAATTGCTGATGCTCGCCGTGCGCCTTGTCGCGGGCGGGGCGTTCCCGGGATTGAGCTATTTCGCGGGAAGCTTCATCGCCGCGGCGCTGTGGCCCACCGCGACCTTTCTGCTTCTCCTGCCGCAGCGCAGGCCCGGGAGCATGGACGAGAACCGGCCGATCTGAAGACTCATGCGTCTCCCGGAGATCCGAAACACCAAGCGGGAGCTGCATTACTTCCAGCTGCGCCTGGGCGTCGCCGGGGTCGTCGTGCTCGCCGCGTTCACGCTTCTGTTCGCGCGCTTTTTCTATCTGCAGGTCATCCAGCACCAGTACTACGACACCAAGGCCGAGGACAACCGCATTTCGATCGTGCCGAATCCGCCCAACCGCGGTCTCATTCTCGACCGCAACGGCGTGGTGCTCGCCCGCAACTACTCCGCCTACACGCTGGAGCTCACCTTGAGCAAGATCGCCGACCTCGAAGGCACGATCGACGAACTCGCGGCCATCGTCGACATCCAGCCCAAGGACCGGCGGCGCTTCCAGCGTCTGAGGGACGAAAGCAAGGGACGCGACACCCTGGCGATCCGCACCCGCCTCACCGACGAAGAGGTGGCCAAGCTCGCGGTCAACCGCTACCGTTTTCCCGGCGTGGACATCAAGGGGAGGCTGTTCCGGCAGTATCCACTCGGAGAGGTCGCCTCGCACGTCGTGGGTTACATCAGCCGCATCGACGACCGCGACCTCGAGCGCATAGAGGAGACGGCGGAGTCGGGCAACTACAAGGGCACCGACCACATCGGGAAAACCGGCCTCGAGCAAAGCTATGAGCGCACGCTGCACGGCACGACCGGCTTCGAACAGGTCGAAACGGACGCCGGGGGACGCATCATGCGCGGGGCGAGCGTGCGCACGCTCGCCCCGCGCACGGCGCCCGTCCCCGGAAATACCCTGGCGCTCACCCTCGACATTCGCCTGCAGGAAGCCGCCGAGCGCGCCTTCGGCGAAAACCGCGGGGCGCTCGTCGCGATCGAGCCTTCCACCGGAGGAATACTCGCCTTCGTATCCAAGCCCGGCTACGACCCGAACCTCTTCATCGACGGCATCGACCCGGCAAACTGGGACGCGCTCAACAACTCCCCCGACAAGCCGCTCAACAACCGCGCGCTCACCGGCCTTTACCCGCCGGGGTCGACCTTCAAGCCCTACATGGCGCTCGCCGCGCTCGAGCTCGGCAAGCGAACGCCCTCCCAGCTGATTTTCGATCCCGGCTACTTCCTCTTGGGAAGCAACCGTTTCCGCGATTTCAAGGCGAGCGGCCACGGCTACGTCGACATGTACAAGTCGATCGTCCAGTCCTGCGACACCTATTACTATTTGCTCGCGAACGACCTCGGCATCGACAACATCGCGCGCTTCATCGGCCAGTTCGGTTTTGGGAGCCGTACCGGAATCGATGTCGAAGGCGAGTTCGTGGGCGTGCTGCCCTCTCCGGAGTGGAAGATGAAGCGGTTCAAGAAGCCGGAGCAGCAAAGGTGGTTCCCGGGCGAGACCATCAGCGTGGGCATCGGCCAGGGCTACAACTCCTACACTCCGGTGCAGCTGGCGCAGGCCGTCGCGACGCTCGCCAACGACGGCGTGATGTTCCGTCCGCATTTCGTCGACTATATCGAGAACCCGAAGACGGGCGAGCGCTCCTACGTGGAGTCTCAGCCGATCAGGACGATCCCGCTGAAAGCCCGGAACCTGGAAGTGATCAAGCACGCCATGGTCGGGGTCAACAAGGAAGGCACCGGCGCGGGCGCCTTTGCCGGCGCCGACTACACGAGCGCGGGCAAGACCGGCACCGCCCAGGTCGTGGCGCTGAAGCAGACCGAAAAATACGTCGAGTCGCGCGTCGCCGAGCACTTGCGCGACCACGCGCTTTTCATCGCCTTCGCGCCGGCGGACGGTCCGCGGATCGCGCTCGCCGTGCTGGTGGAGAACGCCGGGTTCGGGGCGCGCGCGGCGGCGCCTGTCGCGCGCAAGGTGCTCGACTACTACCTGCTCGGAAAGCGCGTCGACAAGCCGACGGAACCGGTGCACCTGCCCGGCAAGCGCAGCGACAAGCCGGCGGAACCCGCGCCTCTCCTCGGCAAGCCTAGCGACGAGCCGGCGGAACCCGCGCCCGAGGAGGACGAAGGCAATGATTAGGCGCCTCATCGAGCGGCTCACGGCCAAGATCGACGCGCCGCTGCTCGGCATCGTGGCTTGCCTGCTCGTGCTCGGCTTCGCTACGCTCTACAGCGCCGCCTATCAGGCGCCCGCGCGGGTCAGCGCTCAGGTGCTCAACGTGCTCCTGGCGCTCGCGCTGATGTGGGTCGCGGCCCAGGTTCCGCCGCAGGTTTTCATGCGTTACGCTCTTCCCGCCTTCGTGCTGGTCCTGCTGATGCTCGCCGGCGTCGCCTTGTTCGGCGACGTGAGGAACGGCGCCCGCCGATGGTTGCCGCTCGGTTTCGCGAGCGTCCAGCCCTCGGAGCTCATGAAGATCGCGATGCCGCTCATGCTCGCCCGGTACTTTCACCGGCACGAGGCGGCGCTCCGGCTTCGCGAATACGCCGTCGCCATCGTGCTGCTCGCGGTGCCGACCGCGATGATCGCGCGCCAGCCCGATCTGGGCACGGCGCTGCTCGTCGCCGCGGCCGGCTTCTACGTGATCTTTCTCGCGGGCCTGTCCTGGAAATTCATCGCGGGCGGCTCCGCCCTGGTGATCGCCAGCCTCTATCCCCTGTGGGGCATGCTGCACGACTACCAGCGCAGGCGTTTTCTCACCCTGCTCGACCCTTCGTCCGATCCGCTCGGCGCGGGCTATCACATCATCCAGTCCACCATTGCCGTGGGCTCCGGCGGCATCACCGGCAAGGGCTGGCTGGGAGGCACCCAGACGCATCTCGAGTTCATCCCGGAACGCGCCACCGATTTCATTTTCGCGGTATATGCCGAGGAATTCGGGCTGATCGGGGTGAGCCTCCTGCTCGTGCTCTACCTCGCGCTCGTCATGCGCGGGCTGATGATCGCGGCCAACGCGCCGACTTTCTTCACGCGGCTGCTCGCGGGCTCGATCACCCTCACCTTCTTCACCTACGCGGCGGTCAATATGGGCATGGTGAGCGGGCTGCTGCCCGTCGTCGGGGTGCCGCTGCCGCTCATCAGCTACGGCGGAACCTCGCTCGTGACGCTGTTTCTCGGTATCGGCATACTGATGAGCATCCAGCATCACCGCACGCTCGTGCAGTCGTGAAAAGGCCTGACCGATCTTACGCCGCCGCGTGCGCGGCGCGGGCGTTCCTGCTCGTGGCGTTCGTGGTTACTGCACTCGCCGGCTGCAATCTCGAGCCGAGGCACATCGGGGACACCCGCGACGACGGCCCCGGCGGACCGCTCCCGAGCAACCCCGACAGAATCGCCGATGCAAGACCCAGATCCGAGCCGCTCAACCCGGGCGCCAACAGCCCCTACACCATCTTGGGCAGGAAATACGTTCCCTACCAGTCGCTCACGCCGTACCGAGCGCGCGGCATCGCGAGCTGGTACGGGCGCAAGTTTCACGGAAAGCCCACCTCCAGCGGCGAGCGCTACGACATGTACGCGATGACCGCGGCGCACACGATCCTGCCGATCCCCAGCTACGCGCGCGTGACCAATCTTTCGAACGGCCGCAGCGTCGTCGTGCGCGTCAACGACCGCGGGCCGTTCCACTCCGAGCGCATCATCGACCTGTCCTATGCGGCCGCGTACAAGCTCGGTTACGTCAACGCCGGCAGCGCGAGCGTGGAAGTCGAGGCCATCTTGCCGCGAGGATCGGCGGCGGCGCGCGAGCTGCGGGCGCTGCGGCCGGTATAATTCGCTCAGCGGTCCCCATGTCACGCAATCTCGCCGCCTGTCTTGTCCTGCTGCTTTCCGGCGCCGCGCTCGCCGCCGCGCCGCAGCCGCCCGTCGTGGATGCGCGCGCGTGGCTGCTCCTGGACGCAACCAGCGGCCAGTTGATCGCAAGCCGCAATCCGAAGGAGCGCATCGAGCCGGCATCGCTCACCAAGCTCATGACCGCGTACCTCGCGTTTGCGGCGCTGAAGGGCAGGTCGCTTGCCCTCGGTCAAACGATCCGGGTGTCGGAGCGCGCGTGGCGCGCGGGCGGCTCGCGCATGTTCATCGAGCCGCGCAAGCCCGTCACGATCGAAGAGCTGTTGCACGGAATGATCATCCAGTCGGGCAACGATGCCTGCATCGCGCTTGCCGAAGCCGTCGCGGGCTCGGAACCTGCGTTCGTGGAACGGATGAACCGCGAGGCCAGGCGCCTCGGCATGACAGACACGAATTTCACGAATTCGAGCGGGCTGCCCGGCCCCGGGCACTATTCGACGGCGAGCGATCTCGCGCTGCTCGCCTCCGCCTTGATCCGTGACTATCCCGAGTACTACAAGCTGTATTCGGAACGTGAATACCGCTACAACGACATCACGCAGCGCAACCGCAACGAGCTCCTGTGGCTCGACCCGAACGTGGACGGGGTGAAAACCGGCCATACGGAAAGCGCCGGTTACTGCCTCATCGCCTCGGCACGGCGCGGCGCGCGACGGCTGGTGTCGGTGGTCATAGGCACGGCGTCGGAGCGTCTGCGCGCCCGCGAGAGTCAAAAGCTGCTCAACTTCGGGTTCCAGTCCTATGACGCCCTGCGTCTGTACCAGAAGGGCGATGCGATCGGTAAGCTCCAGGTATGGAAAGGCAGCAAGCGCGAGCTGAAGGCGGGTGCCGGCGCGGACCTGTACGTGACGGTGCCCAAGGGCACCGCCGACCAGCTGCAGGCGGAGCTCGTGAGCCAGCAGCCGCTCATCGCGCCCCTGGAAGCGGGCCAGCGCGTCGCGACGCTGCGCGTGTCGCACGGCGGCAAGCCGCTGGCAGAGTATCCGGTGATCGCGCTCGAGCACGTCGCGGCGGCGGGATTTTTCGCGAGAACCTGGGATTCGGTGCGGCTGTGGTTTCAGGTGAGGAAACGCGAATGATTCATCTCAACGGCGAGTTCATGCCGATCGAGCAGGCAAAAATCTCAGTCCTGGATCGCGGCTTCATCTTCGGCGACGGGGTCTACGAGGTGATCCCGGTGTATTCGCGGCGGCCGTTCCGCCTCGAGGAGCATCTTGCCCGGCTCCAGGCGAGCCTCGACGGGATACGCCTTGCCAATCCGCATCCACTCCCGAAGTGGGCCGAGCTCGTCGTAAAAATCATCGCCGGAAACCCCTGGGAAGACCAGACCGTCTATCTCCAGGTCACCCGGGGCGCGGCCAAGCGGGATCACGCCTTTCCGAAGGGCCTCAAGCCCACGGTTTTCCTCATGGCGAGCGAGCTCGTGACCCCCTCCGCGGAGCTCCTCGAGAACGGCGCCAAAGCGATCGTGCTGCCCGATTTCCGGTGGCTGCGCTGCGACATCAAGTCGACTTCGCTGCTCGGCAATTGCATGCTGCGCACGCTCGCCGCAGACCAAGGCTGCGTCGAGGCGATCCTGGTGCGCGACGGCCAGCTCACCGAAGCGTCGGCGAGCAACGTCTT
>DASPWT010000175.1:0-2172 GCA_035637655.1 Burkholderiales bacterium
TCGTAGGCGAGCGCGCGGAGGGTCTCGGCGAACATCGAGCCGCCGACGTTGTTGACGACGAGATTGACGCCCTTGCCTCCCGTCGCCTTCATCACCGCTTCGGCGAAATCCGGGGAGCGCGTGCGGATCCCCACGTCGAGGCCCATCGCTTTCAGCTTTCCGAGTTTCTCGGCCGAGCCCGAAGTGCCGATCACCTTGGCGCCGAGCGCCTTGCCGGTCTGCAGCGCGGCGACCCCGACCCCTGCGGATATGCCCGTGACGAGAAGCCATTCCCCCGCCTTGAGCTTTCCCTGGGCAATGAGCATGTCGTGCACGACCATGAAGGCGAGCGGGACGGATCCCGCCTCTTCCCAGGACAGATTCTTCGGCATGGCGATCGCCTCGCGCGCGTCCATGAGCGAGTATTCGGCGAAGGCCCCCGTGCAGCGCCCCATGACGCGCTCGCCGATCCTGAATCCGGTGACGCCGGAACTCAGCTTGGCCACCTCGCCCGCGCCTTCGTTGCCGGCTGCCTTGGCCGCGCCGCCCGCCTTGACGCTGTGCCCGACGATCAGCTCGCCGCGATTCAAGCCCGCCGCGCGCATGCGAACGAGCAGTTGTCCCGGGCCGGGCTCGGGCGTCGGAGCGTCACGCAGCTCAAGAGCGGTCTTCCCGGATTCGGGGCGGATCCAATACGATTTCATTTCATTGCCTCCCGTGCGGCGCCGGTGAGCCGCAGAATGTGCATGCCGGTGTTGGCGCGGTCGACCGCGTAGATGTAGCCGCGCTCGTCCACCTCGACGTTGTTGGTCTGGATCGCGATCTTGCAGCGCTCTTCCGTCCCCTTGCCGACGCAGCGCTTTTCGGTCCTTGCCATGACGGCAGGAATGTAATAGGCGATCTCCCTCGGACGGAAGGGATCGCGGATGTCGAGTGCGCGCACCCCGGCGTTGAAGTGCGCGAAGAACATGATGCGCTTGTAATACACGGGGGCGAAGCTCTCGTTCGAGGAGTGCGTGCCGAAGCGCCCGCCGCGGCTGCAGAAGTCGCCGCTTTTCTCGGGCACGGCCCAGCTCGACACGCCGACCGGCCGCGTTTCGTCGGTGACGTCGACGAAGATGACCATCTGGCGCGCCTCCTGGCACTCGTTGCGGAAGGTTTCGCCGGTCAGGACGACGATATCGCGCTTGCGCGCGTCGCGATCCTTGGCGAACTCCGCGATCTCCATTCCCAGCACGGGGAACGTCGTGTGCGCGCCGAATTGCGGCGGGAAGTCGAGCCGCGCGACCTGGGGATAGACGAGGTTCTCGGGAGTGGGCTCCTTCGGGCCGCTCAGGAGCTTCTCGCGGTCGACGATCTGCAGGACGCCGCGGCTGTTCGCGCCGTAGGCGAAATAGACGCGATTGGCTTTCGCTCCCATAGAGATTGGCCCGTGCAAAGAGCTCGGCACCGGACCCGTAGCTCCGGGCTCGTGCCCGGGCAGCCCGAAGTTGCGGATGAAGACGGGCTTTGCCGGATCGCTGAGGTCATAGACCTGGGGATGGCGCCGCGCCCGCCAGCCTTCGACGCCCGAGACGAGGAACGCAATGCCCGTGTCGCATTCCCACCAGCTCTTGTGCGTGCCCTTGAGCTTGTCGACGACGGTCGAGAGGCGCGCCGGCTTCGCCGGGTCGGTCACGTTCCAGATCTCGTGGGCGGTGTCGCCGTAGTTGCGCAGCAGGTACACCTTGCTCTTGTCCCCTTTGGGGAGCACCAAGCCGTCGCACACCTGCACCATCTGCGCCCCGCCCGCCTCATCCTTCCCCGGCTCGCCTGGAACGTGGGCGAGATAGCGCGGGCTCTTGGGATCGGTCACATCGAGGATCGAGGTGCCGTTGTACTCCTCCTCTCCGCTCACAGGATTTCGCGAGCGGCCGCCGTGGTGGCCGATGTACGCGATCCAGCGATCGCCTTGCTTGTGAACGAGCGGCTGATAGGCGCTGCGGCCCTGGAGATCGTGCGAGCCGACGAGCTCCATGTCGTGCTTCTCGGCCTGCATAGCAATCTGGGCGAACGCGCTTCCGCACAGCACGAGCGCGGCGAAGGTCCAGTATCGATATCTCATGCGCTCCTCTTTAGTCGACCTTGGCGCCGACTTCCTTCACGAGCTTCGCGTATTTTGCGTATTCGCTGCGGATCTCGGCGCCGAATTCC
>DASPWT010000176.1:0-11861 GCA_035637655.1 Burkholderiales bacterium
AAGTCGCTTGCAAAATCATGCAATTGCCGCAAGCGGGGCACGACTGATAACAGTCCCGTCGTCGCTTTCGAGCGACGCGACTTCGAACGCGGTTCCTAAGCGGCTGTTTACAATGGAAGTGACGCGTCGTGCAAAAGCGACGGTCGTTGCATTGTCCTATCGGGGGCCGCTCTCAGCGGCCCTTGAACTTCGGTTTGCGCTTCTCGTTGAAGGCGCGTAGGCCTTCCCTGCGGTCTTCGGTTCCGACGAGCCGGTTATAGGCCTCGACTTCGAGTCTCATGGCCGAAGGGAGATCCATCTGCAGGCCGTGGCGGATCGCATGCTTCGCCTGCCGCACGGACAGCGGTGCATGAGAGGCAATACGCCCTGCCACCTCGAGCGTGTCCTCAAGCACTTTTCCCGCCTCGCAAAGTCTGTTGACAACGCCCCAGGCGAGGGCTTCCTCGGCCGAGAAAGGACGCGCCGCGAGGATCAGCTCTTTCGCGCGCCGTTCGCCGGCCGCGCGCGGCAGCGTTTGCGTACCGCCTCCGCCCGGCATGATGCCGAGCGATACTTCAGTGAGCGCGAACTTTGCCGTACTCGACGCGTAGGCAAAATCGCAATGCAGAACGAGTTCCAGACCCCCCGCGTAAGCGGCGCCGTTGACCGCGGCGATCACCGGAAGCGGGCACTCGTGCACCAGACCGAACATGCGCTCGAAAATCTCATGCTGATCGAGCCATTGTTTCTCGGTGAACGAGCTTCGCTCCTTGAGATCGGCTCCCGCGCAGAAAGCCTTCTCGCCTGCGCCGGTGAGCACCACGCAGCGATGCCGCTGCTCGGCGAGCCGAAGGAAAACGTCACAGAGCTCGAGCGCGGCCTGGGTGCTGAAGGCGTTGGCGACCTCGGGGCGGTCGAGGGTCACCAGGAGAACCGCTTCCGGCCGTTCCTGCACCCGCAGCGTGGCGTACTTTTCCATTGTGGCAAGTTCCGGACCGTTCCGCGGCGCATTAAAGCCCGAGCAGCCGCCGGGCGTTCGTTTCGACGATATCGCGCTTCACCCCGGCTTCAAGCGCCGGATGATCGGTGACGATTTCCACCGGCCGTTCGTACGCGATGGGAAAGCAGTAGTCGCTGCCCATCAGGATTCGGTCGGCGCCGATCACCTTGACCAGATATTCGAGCACATGGTCGGAATACCCGACCGTGTCATAGTAGAAGCGGCGCAGGTACTCGACCGGCGAGTGCTTGACGTGCTTCAGGTCGGCGCGCTTTTCCCAGCCGCGGTTGAGCCGGCCCACGAGCCAAGGGAACGCGCCGCCTGCGTGGGGAAGGCAGACGACGAGCTTGGGAAACCGGTCGAGCACGCCCCCGAAGATGAGGTGCGCAGCGGCGATCGCCGACTCGAAAGGGTTGCCGAGCAGGTTGCTGAGGTAGTAGGCGCCCAGACGCTGGTGCCCGATCACCTCGACCGGATGCAGGAAAAGCGGTAGGCCGCTCGCCTCGATGCGTTCGTATACAGGCAGGAACGCCGCATCCGACAGGTCCTTCCCGCGGATCTGGGTGGCGATATAGAAGCCGCGCATGCCCGGCAGCTTCGCGGCGCGCTCCACTTCCTTCACCGCGAGCCCAGGCTCGTGCATCGGCAGCGTCGCGAGCCCCACGAACCGCTTCGGATGCCGCTCGTGCGCCCGAGCGAGTGCGTCGTTGTAGGTTTCGCTGACGCGCTGAGCCAGCTCCCCATCGGCCCAGTACACCATCGGCTGCGACAGCGACAGAGCGTGGACCTCCACGCCCTGTTCGCCCATCGCTGCGAGCCGGGCGTCCAAGTCGACGAATTTGGGGCCGACCGGCCCGGTCATGAGATGGCCGTGCTTGAACTGCGGTCCCTTGCCCTCGACCATCTTGTACTCGAACCCGTGGCTGGGCCCGTGCTTGGCGATCAGGTCTAGGAAGTTTTGCGGGAAGTAATGCGCGTGAACGTCGATCGCTGCGTAGTGGCTCATCGCGGCTCCGGTGCGCGATTGTACCTTGGCGGAGACCGCCGCACTTATAATTAGTCGCTCGAATTGCGAGAGGGTCGAGGGAATGGAAGAACGCGTCAGCTTTGTATCGGACGGGTTGAAGCTCGCGGGCATCCTCCACCTTCCCGATGCGGGACCGGCGGAGCGGCGCGCCGCCTTTCTCGTCCTGCACGGTTTCGGCAGCAACAAAGACGGCGGCGGCGGGACGACCGTCGCCAAGATGCTCACCGGGTTGGGCTACGCGGCGCTGCGCTTCGACTTCCGCGGGTGCGGCGAGAGCGAAGGCGAGCGCGGGCGCGTCATCTGCAAGGAGCAGGTCAGAGACACGAGGAACGCGCTGTCATTCCTCGCCGCGCGCCCGGATATCGACCCCGAGCGTATCGGCGTGGTCGGCCAGAGTTTCGGCGCGGCGGTCGCCGTATACGCGGCGGGCGTCGACCGGAGGGTCGCCGCGTGCATCTCCTCCGGGGGCTGGGGCGACGGCGCGAAGAAGTTCCGCAGGCAGCACGCCTCGCCCCGGGCCTGGAAGAAGTTCACCGCCATGATGAAGGAAGGAAAGCAGCGCGCGCGCGCGGGGAAACCGATGAGCGTGCCGCGCTACGACATCGTTCCCATCCCCCCGCGCCTGCGCGGGAACCTCGCCCCCGGCTCTATCATGGAATTTCCCTTCGAGGTCGTCGAGAGCATGTATGCGTTCAACGCGAACGAGGTGGTCGGAAGGATCGCGCCGCGGCCGCTGCTGCTGCTGCATTCGGCGAACGACTCCGTGACGCCGACCGAGCAGTCGGTCGAGCTTTTCGAGCGCGCGGGCAAGCCGACCGATCTCCACTTGATCGCCGACGTCGACCATTTCATGTTCTCGGAAGGCAACACCCTGGTCGTGAACCTCGTGCGCAACTGGCTCGACAAATACTTTCCCCCGCGGGCCTGATCCCGGCATGAGCAAGACGCAAGCGACCGCCGCCGCCGGGGCGCTCCGGCGCTTCGCGACGGACATCTTCGCGCGCTCCGGCATGCCCGAAGCCGATGCGAAGATCGTCGCCGAGGTGCTCGTCTGGGCCAATCTCAGGGGCGTGGACACGCACGGCGTCATGCGGATTCCGCGCTACGTCGATCTGATCGAGGCCGGCGACATGAATCCGCGGCCGGCGATCACGGTGCGCACCGAAACCGCGGCCTCGGTCGTGATCGAGTCCGATCGCGCCGCCGGCCCCGTCGCGATGATGCGCGCGACGACCGAGGCGATGCGCAAGGCCCGGGAAGCCGGTATCGGGCTCGCGCTGGCCCGTGCGACCACGCACACGGCGGCGCTCGGCTACTACACGCTCGCCGCCGCCCGAGAGGGCATGGCGGCGATCGCGCTCGCGGCCTCCTGGCCGAACATGGCGTATCACGGAGCACGCGCGGCGGGCGTGTCCACCAGCCCCATCTCGATCGCGGTCCCGGGGAGCGATGAGCCGGTGGTGCTCGACATGGCGACGAGCGTCGTCTCGATGGGAAAGCTGAACCAGGCGAAGAGAACGGTGAAGGCGATCCCCGCCGGCTGGGCGCTCGACAAGGACGGCAAGCCGACGACCGATCCCCGCGCCGCGCAGATCACGCTGCCGATGGCCGGCCCCAAGGGCTCGGGTCTTTCGCTGATGATCGAATGCATCACGAGCCTCGCCGCGTCGAACCCCCTGCTCGCCGAATCGCTGGAAGGCACGCCCGAGGGGCGCCGGCACCGGCAGAACGGGCTGGTGATCGCGATCGACCTCGCGCGGTTCGGCGACCCTGAGAATTTCCGGCGCGAAGTCGGGCGCCTGGTGAAGGTGCTCAAGTCCCTGCCCGTCGATCCGGAGGCGGCCGAAATCCTGATGCCCGGCGAGCGCGGCCGCCGCACATTCGAGCGGCGGGGCCGCGATGGCATCCCGATCCCGCGCGCGATTCACGACGAGCTCCAGGCGCTGGCAAAGCGGCTCGGCGTGGCGATGTTCCCCTCGTCCTCGCGTTGATATACTTCACGGAGAGAAGACGGCCGCGCATGGCGAACAAATCGAAGATCAGCCCGACTGCCGAACCGAAGCCGCACCGCGCGAGCGCAGCCCCGGAACGCGCGTATCCGGACCTTCACGAGCACCTGCGCGCGCTCGACAAGGCCGGGCTGCTCGTCACCGTCGACCGTCCGATCAACAAGGACACCGAGATGCATCCGCTCGTGCGCTGGCAGTTCCGCGGCGGCATCGAGGAACCGGACCGCAAGGCGTTCCTCTTCAACGATGTTACCGACAGCAAGGGACGCAAGTACGGCATCCCCGTGGTGGTCGGCGCGCTCGCCGCGAGCCGCGAGATCTACCGCATCGGCATGGGCTGCGCGCTGGACGGGATCAACGAAACCTGGAACCGCGCGATCGCGAAGCCGATCCCGCCGCGGATCGTGGAGGACGCGCCGTGCCACGAGATCGTGATCGAGGGCAGCGAGCTCGACGAGCCCGGCAAAGGTCTCGATTCGCTTCCGATCCCGATCTCGACGCCGGGCTGGGACATCGCGCCGTTTACCACGCTCTCGCAGTACATCACCAAGGACCCCGACTCGGGCGTGCAGAACATGGGCATCTATCGCGGACAGGTGAAGGCGCCGCGGCGGCTGGGAATGAATCCGTCGCTCGAGCTGCGGCCGGGGATCTACACGCACTGGGAGAAGATGAAAGCCCGAGGCGAGAAGCTGCCCGCGGCGGTGATCCTCGGCGCGCCGCCCTGCGTGGCCTTTACCTCGGCGCAGAAAGTCCCCGAGTCGCTCGACGAGCTGCACGTCGCGGGCGGGCTCGTCGGCGCGCCGATCAACGTGGTGCGCGCGAAGACCGTCGACCTTTTGGTTCCGGCGGAGGCCGAGATCGTGGTCGAGGGCTATATCGACACCGAGTACCTCGAGCCCGAGGCACCGTTCGGGGAGTCGCACGGCCACGTGAACCTGCAGGAGTACAACGCGTTCATGGAAGTCACCTGCATCACGCGCCGGCGCGACGCGATCCTCACCTCGATCATCTCGCAGGTGACCCCGAGCGAGTCGAGCCTGATCAAGCGCGTGGCGCTCGAGCCGCTCTTCACTCACCACCTGCGCAGCACGCTCGGCATCCAGGGCGTGAAGCGCGTCTCGATGCACGAGCCGCTCACCAACCTGCGCAAGGTCGTGGTGCTCGTCATGGAGCGCAATACTTCGACGACCGAGATCTGGCGCGCGCTCTACGGCGCCGCCGCCTGGAACCGCGCGGCGGGGAAATATGTGATCGCGGTGAACGAGGACATCGACCCTGACAACGCGGACGCGCTGCTCTGGGCCATGTCCTACCGTGCCAATCCGGCCCTCGACATGCAGACCCTCCACCACCGCGACCAGGGGCACGGCCCCAGAAGCAAGCGAAACAAAGGCGAGGACGCGTCAGTGCTGATCGATGCGACCATGAAGGAGGATTTCCCGCCGATCTCGCTGCCGAAGCGCGAGTACATGGAGCGCGCCAGGAAGATCTGGGAAGAGCTCGGCCTGCCGAAGTTGAAGCCCGAATCGCCGTGGTTCGGCTACTCGCTCGGCGAATGGCCGGACGAGCTGGAGCGGGCGGCGGAGCTTGCCGTGAACGGCGATTACTTCGAGACCGGGAAACTCCTTGTCAAGCGCCGCCGCAATGACGTCCGCATGAACACGGAGGTTCGCGACGCGTCGGACCTGCCGAAAAAATCGGTCACACGATAGGACGAAGAGCCGCAGCCTCGGTTTGGTGATCCGCGGCGACGACCCGAAGCTCCAAGGTATGCTGCCCCGGCTCGATGCCTGTCAAGGTCGCTCTGCTGCCTTCGAACATACTCCTCAGTTTCCCGTCCACATAGACATGGCTGTGATGGCCGCGCTTGCCTTTCGCCCACCTGAACTCGAGTGGAACCCGATCGTCCTTGACGACTTGGCCGGGCTTCGGAGAAACGATCTTGACACTGGCGCCTTCGGCCGGCTTGAGGGCCGACGTGCCCGGGGCCTTCTCCATTTGTTTCATGGGCATCTCCATGCCCTTCATGTCTTCGTGCGCCGAGGCCGGTCCCGCAATCAGAATCGATGCGGCGGCGAAAGCGGCTGAGCCCGAGCCTTTCATCTCTTGGTCCTCCTTCCAATTCGAGACGATTGAGGCAAAGGGAAGAACTCGTCCTTCACCGAGGAGGAGCGATATCGTCGCTTGCCCCTTCCGGCTGATCTGTCTGATCCTCGCTTGCTCGACTGCCGGGTGGCGCGGCGATCGTGAACTCCGCCCGCATGCCCTTGGCAGAGTACGGCTGCCCGTCGGCGTCCAGCCGGTTGCACAAGACCGCGTAGCGCCCAGGGGCCAGATTCGTGAGGAGCAGGGTCTTTCCCTCGCCCGGTTCCAGCGATTCGGCGCCACCCATATGCACCTCCATGCCGGAATCCCGCAGCATGAACACTGAGAAATCGTGCTTCTGCGGGCTGGCGTTGAACACCTGGAAAGCCACGTTCTTCGTGACCGCGCTCGTGTCGAGCTGGAACGCGGACTCCGTCATCGTCACCGGAACGAGCGTGCCATCAGCCGGGATCCTTGTGGCGATCTCCTTGTCGGTATCGATCTTCCAGGCGCTGTCGTCCTTCACCAGCGAGAGCCAGTGGGTCTTTTTCACGTTGCTTTGGGTCAGCTCCACCTCGGTGCTCGCCGTGTCGCGGCCCACGGCGGTATTCGAGAACTCCCCGACCGTGAACGGCTCAAGAACGGCAAGCGCCGGGAGGTTGGGAAATGAGCGCTTCGCCGCTTCCTTCGATTGTCGAAACGTTTTCCGGAATCCCTCGTCGGTCCAGCCGGCCAGGAACGCGTCGGCGTCCCGGTTGTTGAACGCCGCGAAAACCGCCCTCACGGCCCTTTCGATTTCCCACGCTTTCGCAAGCTCGGTCACGGCAGGCGTGTCCACGCGGACCTGCGCAGCGAGCGGCGCGACTTTCGTATCGTCTTTCCCGTCGCCCCCGCCGCCCTTCAGCGCCGCCTTGTCGCGCATCCCCTCCGTGTCAGGCTCTTGCCACAGTGCGAGCCACGCGACGGAAAGCCCTACAGTCAGTGCGGCCACGTAGACCCAGGTGGAACGAGCCATGTCACGTCTCCGACTGCGCTCTTGATCCGCGGCTGGTCTGCGGCAGCGTTTCAGGGAGCCTCATTACAAAGCGCACTTCTTCATCGCCTTTCGGTCGATGAGGCAGGTCTCGAGGGCAGGGTCCACGATGCTCACGCTCAGGACTTCACCGCTCGGGCCCCGCTTGGCCTGCCTTCGCCAAGTCCGCGATGTCTTTCAGCACTTCGTTCTCTGTCCAGGAATCACCATAATAGTCGATTCTCCGGATTCCCTGGCCGTCGATGAGGGTCGTAAGCCCGGTATGCCCGATCAAGCCCTTGCCGCTTTCCTTGACGCGAACACCAAACAAGCGCCACACTTCCGACAGCTCCTTCTTATCGCCCGTCAGAAGGGCCCAGGAATGGAAATCCGCCCCAAAGCGCTGGCCGTAGGATCTCAGGACTTCAGGTGTATCGGTCTCAGGATCGGTCGTGATGCTCAGGAGAAAATGATGGTTCAGCCCCTGACTCTTCAGCGTGCGCTCAATCCCGGCAAACTTTGCAGTGAGAAGCGGGCAAAAGTCCGGGCAAGTGGTGTAGATGAACGTAACGAGCACCACCTTTCCCCGGAGGCTGCGTACGCGGAACGCTCTGCTATCCTGATCCACCAGCTTAAAATCCGGAACTGGCAATTGAACGGCCTCTCGGCCCACCGCTCCCCTTTTAGGCGGGCCTGGGTCGTGCGACATGGCGGGAGCTGTTAAGACCGTCGACAACAGGAGGCCTGTGACGATGAGTTTACCGTTCTTCCACTTTGAACTCATAGGTCACTTTAAATTGCTTCATGCGTTCCGGGAGATCCCCCTTCAATAGATAAGACGAGGGATACTCTACCTCTCTTCGTGGCTGAAGCGTGACCGGAACGAGCAGTTGGCATTCGACTAGTTCCAGGTACTCGCCGATGTCCTTGGGTTCCACACGGTGGACGATCCACGTGGTGACTTCACGGTTTGAAAGATTCCTTAGCTTGAAGAAAACATTAAACAGCTTCCCCCTGGTTACGGTGACCTCCTTCAGCACGGGCCTGGCTTCAAGAAGCAGGGAGCCAGGGACGACAGTATCAAAAGAGACCCGGACTCCCGCGGCCCAGTCGAGAAATATCCTCCAGCCCTTGTCTTCCCTTATCAGCTCAAAATCCTGCGCTGCCTCGACCATCGGGATCTTGCCTTCTTCGCGCCAGCGCTCCAGCGTCTCGATGAGCTCCCTCCGCTCCTTTGGCGAAAGCTTGTTGAGGCGCTGCTCGTCCCAGGCCAGCAAATGGGCTGAAAGCTTATTAGCGTCCGGGAAGCTCAGGTGGAGCTGAAGGTGAGCGCGGTTGCCGTCGATCTTTTCTTCCACCGGCGTGGCTTTAATGAAAGCTGCAAGCTTCCTGGCCAGGTCTAAAGTGAAGCCGCTGAAGGCTCCGCGCTCTTTAACGTAGGTCTTTTCACTCTTCATGCGCCGGTCGTCCGACGAGATAAAACCGTAGGCTTCCGGGAAATCCCGCGCATATCCGGCTTTGACGTAGAGGATTGCGACCTGGACGGTTCCCCACGCTGCCGGTTGGGACCTGCCCGTCCGGAGAAAGACGGTAGACACCACCAAGAGCAGCGCGAGGGCGGCGATGAACGGAAGACTGCGCCGGCGATTCACTGCGCCTCGCCCAGCACCTTCGTCAGGTCTTTTAACACGGCCTTGGTGTTGAAATCCTGGCCCCAGTACTCGAACCTCTTCATCCCTTTTCGGTCAATGAGGAATGTTTTCACCCCGTGGTCCACGAGTTCAACCGATACGACCTCCCCGGTGGGGCCTTTTTTGCCCCTTCGGCTGACCTCAATCTTGTAGTCGAACAGGACCGGCTCGACCTCCTCGGTTGTTCCGGTCAGGAAGGACCAGGATTGAAAGTCCATTCCTTTCCACTGCTTGCCGTACTCTTTCAGCACGGCGGGCGTGTCATGGCCGGGGTCGATGGTGATGCCCACAATATGCAGGTTTTTCCCCTTCAAAGCATCATGGACACTCGCGAGCTTCGCCGTCGTCACAGGGCAGCCGGTCGTGCAGTTGGTATAGATGAAGCTCATGAGGACCACCTTGCCCTGAAAGTCCTGAAGCGAGATCTTGCGCCCCTCTTGGTCCGTGAGACGGAAAGCCGGGGCAGGGCCGCTCGCCTCTTTCCTCACCCACTTGCCCTTGCCGTTGGCATGGGCGAGAAGGGGAAGGGAGATCAGGAGAGCTATCCAAAGTGCGACATGCCTCGTGGGTCTGGTCATGGTTTTCGCTCTCCTTTCGATTCCGGCTCTTTGGCTCTCTTGCGTGCTGTGTCATCGGTCATCACACTGACCCGCGTGGTTTTATTCGCTTCGCGGTCATGAACGAAGACATCGACTACGTTGTTGGTGTCATCGGGGAGGAGGTTCATGGCCCCCGACTCGAAGGCGACATAGCGGCCGTCGGCGCTGATCGAGGGACGGGCGGAGCCGGCATCGGCCTGGGCGCCGCCGCTGGCCACGCTCACGCGCTGGGTGGCGCCCTTGACCCTGTCGTGAACAAAGATGTCCCAGCTATTGTTGGTGTCTTTGGGGACGAGGTTGGTGGCATCGGAGACGAAAGCGACGAAGCGCCCGTCGGCGCTGATGGAAGGATAAAAGCTGTGGCCGCCTGCGGCCTGGGCCCCGCCCGTCGCCACGTTCACGCGGGTGGTGGCGCCCGTAATCCTATCGTGAACAAAGAGGTCGATAACCCCGTTGGTATCCCCAGGGACGAGGTTGGTGGCCTCCGAGGCGAAAGCGACATAGCGCCCGTCGGCGCTGATGGAAGGCTGTGTACAATCGCCGCCCACGGCCTGGGCGCCGCCGCTGGCGACGCTCACGCGCTCGGTGGTGCGCTTAACCCTGTCGTGGACAAAGATGTCGGCGAACTTGTTGGTATCCCCGGGGACGAGGTTGGTGGCCTCCGAGACGAAGGCGACATAACGGCCATCGGCGCTGATGGAGGGATGATGGCTTTGGCCGCCAAAGGCCTGGTATCTCTCGGTGGAGACGTTGGCACGGATAGTAGCGCCGGTCTGGCGGTCGTGGACAAAGATGTCGATGAGTCCGTTGGTATCGCCGCCCACGAGGTTTATCGCGGCCGACTGAAAGGCGACAAAGCGGCCGTCGGCGCTGATCGAGGGAGATGAACTATGGCCGTTCATGGCCTGAGAGCCGTCGCTGTGGACGCTGACGCGCTCGGTCTTTCCGGTATGGAGGTCACGGACAAAGATGTCTCTGAACAGGTTGGTGTCCTCAGGCACGAGATTGGTGGCGTCGGACGCGAAGGCGACATGGCGGCCGTCCGCCGTGAGGACGGCGGATACGCTGTGACCGTTGGCGGGCGCGCCGCCTCCCGTCGCATTGACAACATTCGTTGTGCCCGTAGAGCGGTCGTGAACCAGAACCCGATTGGTCTGACTCTTATCCCCGGCCACCAGGTTTGTGGCGTACGAGTCGAAGGCGACGAAGCGTCCGTCGGCGCTGATGTTGGCGCGAGCACTATGGCCATTGACCGTCTCGACGTATTGAGCCACGCTCACGTCGGCCGCGCTCGCATAAGTCACTGCGCTCGCAAACGCCCAAAGGGCCATAAGTCTGGCAACGCGATACCCCATTGGCTTCCTCACCTTTTGCATAAGCGCTGCCTATTTGATCTTGAACTCCGTCCGCATGCCCTTGTCGCAATGGGCTGTTTTATCCGGGTCCGTCAGGCAGCAGACCATCGCATAGTTGCCCGGCTCCAGCCCCGCGAGCACCACATCGATCGTTTTGCCGGGCTCAAAATACCACGCCCCGCGGGCCACCGAGTGCTCGGGGCCGGAAGGCATAATCTTGAAGAGCACGAATTCGTGCTCTGTCCTGCCGGCATTGACGAGATTCAACACCATGTCGCGGGCGACCCGGCTTTTGTCGAACTCGAACGCGTACTCCGTCATCTTCACCTCAACCACGGGAAAACCGTCGGGGCGCAGTGGAAGCAGCTTGTCCTTGGCGATCTTATAGCGCTTGTCCAGCGCCGGCCGCTTGACCATCTTGAGCTCATAGCGCTCCCGGACATTTCCCTGGAGCATATCGACCTCCGCCGTGGCCGTGATCATCATATGGTCTAACATCTTGACATTGGAGACCTTAAGCAACTGGATCGGGCCCATGAGCTTCATGGCGCCAAAAAATATCCTTATCTCATCTTTGGGAACGGGCCTGTCCACGTGCATGACAAACAACGCCTTGTTCAAGAAGCCCACGTCGGTCCAGCCATCCGCAAAACCCATGTAATCGTCTTTGTTGAAGTCGTCGAACGTCTTCCTGATCGACTGCTCGATCAACTTCTGAGACTCGCGGACTTCATGATCGGCGGCTGAGTAGACCGGGAGGAGAGAAAGTCCAAAACCGAGGAGAACGGCCCATGGGCTTTTAAGGCGCATCTTGAGACTCCTTTCCGCGTGCAGTGTGCTCATAACCCCCTCTCCAACCGCATCCCCCTTGATCCCCTTTGCTAAAAGGGGAATAAAAAGTGGGAAACCCCTCTTTCGAAAAGAGGGGCCAGGGGAGATTTATCAGATGAGCTATATCATAAAAAGGGGGGCTCTTGCGAGCCCCCCTTTTTTGACTAGCTCGACCCGCTTGCTCAGTTGGTGCAGCTACCCGGAGGATCGCAAGGCACCTCTCTGACCGACCCGTCGGTCGGCGACGACCTCACGCGCCATTGCGTCATC
>DASPWT010000177.1:0-5267 GCA_035637655.1 Burkholderiales bacterium
GGCTGGAAGAATGAGCACGCAGGACACCTTCATTTCCCATCTGGTCGAGCTGCGCGACCGGCTCCTGCGCGCGATCCTGGCGGTCATCGCCGTGTTCCTCTGCCTGTTTTACTGGGCGAAGGATCTCTATGCGCTGCTCGCCAAGCCGCTGCTCGCGGCGCTTCCTGCGGGCGGCCAGATGATCGCGACCGACGTGGTCGGCGTGTTCCTCGTGCCGGTCAAGGTGGCTTTCCTCGTGGCGTTCGTGATCGCGCTGCCGTACGTTCTCTACCAGGTGTGGGCGTTCGTCGCGCCGGGCCTGTATGTCCACGAAAAGCGTCTGGTGCTGCCGCTGGTGGTCGCAAGCTCGGTGCTGTTCATCGTGGGGATGTCGTTCGCGTATTTCCTGGTGTTCCCCGTGGTATTCCGGTTCATGGCGTCGATCGCTCCGGAGGGCGTCGCCTGGATGACCGATATCGACAAATACCTTTCCTTCGCGCTCACCACCTTCATGGCGTTCGGGGTGACCTTCGAGGTTCCGGTGGTGGTCGTCGTCCTGGTGCGCGCGGGGGTCATTTCCATAGAAAAGCTGAAAGAAATCCGCCCCTACGTGATCGTCGGCGCATTCGTGGTCGGGGCGATATTCACGCCTCCCGACGTCATCTCCCAAGTGATGCTCGCCGTGCCGCTGTGGTTTCTCTACGAACTCGGCATCGTGTGCGCGCGCATCGTCGGACGCGCTCCCGCTGCGTCCGAAGCGCCCGGGGGCGGCGACTAGCGCCGGCGACGTTGCTGCGTCGGGCGTTTGCCGACGGCGACCTGGACATCCACGTCCTTGTTGTCGCGGCGCAGCCTTATCGAAGCGGGCTTTCCCGGGACGAGTGCCGCCACCAGGTTCAGCATCGCGTTTGGATCGTTGACCGGCTTGCCCTCGATCGCGACCAGGACATCACCGGGCTTCAGCCCGGCCCGTTCGGCGGGTCCACCCCGCAGCACGCCCTCGATGAGTACCCCCTTGAGGGTGCCCAGGCGCAGGGATTCGCCCATTTCCGGAGTGATCTCCCGCGCCTCGACACCGATCCACCCGCGCGTGACGCCGCCGGTCTTGATGATCTGTTCCATGACGTTCTTGGCGCTCGATGCGGGGATCGCAAAGCCGATGCCGAGCGACCCGCCTGAGCGCGAGTAGATCGCGGTGTTGATGCCGACCAGGTTTCCGGCGGAGTCGATGAGCGCCCCGCCCGAGTTGCCAGGATTGATCGCGGCGTCGGTCTGGATGAAGTTCTCGAAAGTGTTGATGCCGAGCTGGCTGCGGCCGAGGGCCGAAACGATGCCCATCGTCACGGTCTGTCCCACGCCGAACGGGTTGCCGATGGCAAGCACGACATCGCCCACGCGCAGGGCATCTGCGTCGCCGAAAGTGATCGCTGGGACCGCCCCGCCTTCGACCTGCAGCACCGCAATGTCCGTTTCCGGATCGGAACCGACGGCCTTGGCTTTCAGTTTCTTGCCGTCGATGAGCGCCACCTCGATCTCGTCGGCCGCCTCGACCACGTGGTGATTGGTGAGGATGTATCCCTTGGGGCTCACGATCACGCCCGAGCCGAGGCTTGCCGCGCGCTGCGGTTCCTCCTCGAGGCGGTCGCCGAAGAAATGCCGGAACAGAGGGTCGTCGAGGAACGGATGGCGCGGCGTCTTGATTTCTTTGCTGGTGAAAATGTTTACGACCGAGGGAACGGCTTTTCTCACCGCGTCGCTGTAGGAGGCCGCACGCGCGGGAAGGCTGGCTGATGACGTGGCCTGACGCAACTCGACCACCTGAAGTCCGGAACCGGGACGGCCGAGCCACTCCGGCCTCAACGTGGTGACGACGAAAAGCACACTTACGGCGACGGTAGCCGTTTGGGCAAAGATGAGCCAGAGATTGCGCATGGATTGAGCGGGCGGTGCTTCGGCGGAGATCTTGGACGCTCGTTCGCGGCGGTTCGCCCGCGCAGGATGCGAGGCGCAACCCGGACTCCCTTATACCGCGATTATTGCGCAAAACGCTTGAGCGCGCCGGCTTGCCGCAGCCAACGGCTGCGGGGGCGTCCTTCGCGCACGCGCCCCGGCGGACATCCGGAGTCTATCGAGAATTCGTGATCAGAATCAATGAGTTGGACCAAAAAATTTGGTCCCGCGCGAGGCTTTCTGTATAATTTCGCTCTCTCCGACAATGCCTTTCCCATTCAGGGTTTCTCCATGAGCGATCAATCCGGGGTCAACCGCAGCCGCCGCAGCTTGGTCATCGCGAGCGCCTGCGCGGGCGGTGCAGCCGCAGTCGCCACGGCCGTTCCCTTCGCCGCTTCGATGTTGCCCTCGGAGCGCGCCGAAGCGCTCGGCGCGCCCGTCGAGGCCGACATCGGCCAGCTCAATCCGGGGGAGAAAATGACCGTCGAATGGCGCGGACAACCGGTCTGGATCCTTCATCGCACCCGGGAAATGCTGGAGGAGATCAAGCAGAGCGACGGCAAAGTCGCCGACCCCAACAGCGAGCGCAAGAAAAGCGAGTTGACGCCCGAATACGCCCGGAACGAATACCGCTCGATCAAGCCGGAGTACTTGGTCGTAGTCGGAATTTGCACGCACCTCGGCTGCTCTCCACAGGACCGGCTCAAAGCGGGTCCGGAGGCGTTCGATAGCCAGTGGACCGGAGGGTTTTATTGTCCTTGCCACGGATCGCTGTTCGACCTCGCGGGCCGGGTTTACAAGAACAAACCCGCCCCGGACAACCTCAGGGTACCGCCCTACATGTACCTTTCGGATAACAGGATCCTGATCGGCGAGGACAAGAAGGGGGCATAGAGCGATGGCTGCAGCAGAAAAGCAAGCGGTGACCGGCGCAGGACCCTTCAACGGCCTGCTCACCTGGATCGATCAGCGCTTCCCGCTGATGGAGACCTGGCGCAAGCACCTCACCGAGTATTACGCGCCGAAGAATTTCAATTTCTGGTACTACTTCGGATCGCTCGCGCTGTTCGTGCTGGTGATCCAGATCGTCACTGGAATTTTCCTCACCATGAACTACAAGCCGGATGCGAGCCAGGCGTTCGCCTCGGTCGAATACATCATGCGCGAGGTTCCCTGGGGCTGGTGGATCCGCTACATGCACTCGACCGGTGCCTCCTTCTTCTTCATCTGCGTGTACCTGCACATGTTCCGCGCGATGCTCTACGGCTCGTACCGCGAGCCGCGCGAGCTTCTTTGGATCTTCGGGGTGTTGATTTTCCTGTGCCTGATGGCCGAGGCCTTCTTCGGCTACCTGCTCCCCTGGGGCCAGATGTCCTACTGGGGCGCGCAGGTGATCGTGAACCTCTTCGATGCGATTCCCGTGATCGGACCGGATCTTGCGATCTGGATCCGCGGCGATTTCGTGGTGTCGGATGCGACGCTCAATCGCTTTTTCGCCTACCACGTTATCGCCGTGCCGCTCGCGCTCCTCGCGCTCGTTGTCGCGCACCTGCTCGCGCTGCACGAGGTCGGTTCGAGCAACCCCGATGGCGTCGAGATCAAGAACGTGAAGGATCCCAAGACAGGCAGGCCGCTCGACGGCATTCCGTTTCACCCCTATTACACCGTGAAGGACACCTTCGGCGTGGTGGTCTTTCTCATCGTTTTCTCGATGGTCGTGTTCTTCGCGCCGGATGCCGGCGGCTATTTTCTCGAACACAACAATTTCATCCCGGCCGATCCGCTGAAGACCCCGGCGCACATCGCGCCGGTGTGGTACTTCACGCCGTACTACTCGATCCTGCGCGCTACGACCGATGAGTTCGTTTTGTGGGCGCTCGCTCCCGGCGTCGTCGCATTCGCCCTTCTTCTCATTTGGAGCATGAAGAAGAACTCAACGAGGATAACCGTCGGCGTGATCGCGATCGTGTTGCTCGTCGGGCTCATGAAACTGGACGCCAAGGTCTGGGGCGTGGTGTTGATGGCAACCTCGGTGATGATCTTCTTTTTCCTGCCCTGGCTCGACCGGAGCCCGGTCAGGTCGATCCGCTACAAGGGGCCGATCACCAAGACGGCGCTCACCCTCTTCGTGGTCGTGTTCTTCGTGCTCGGCTACCTCGGCACCGAATCCGTGACCGAGGGGCGCACCCTCGCCGCGCAAATCGGCACTGCCGTGTATTTCCTGTTCTTCTTCCTGATGCCGTGGTATTCGAAGATGGATAAGTGCCTGCCCGAGCCCGGGAGGGTCACCTCGAAATGAAAGCCCTCGTAGTCCTCCTCGCGCTCGCCGCTCCGCATGCGCTCGCCGCGGAGGAGCCGGTCAGGCTCGATTCGGCGCCGATCGACCCGCGCGATGTCGCGAGCCTGCAATCGGGCGCCCGCAGCTTCGTGAACTACTGCCTGAACTGTCATTCGGCGGGGATGATGCGCTACCACAAGCTGCTCGATCTGGGCCTGACCGAGCAGCAAGTCAAGGAGAACCTGCTCTTCACGGCCGACAAGATCGGGGAGCTGATGAACGTCGCCATGACGAGGAAGGACGCGAAAGAATGGCTCGGCACCGCGCCCCCGGACCTGTCGGTGATCGCCCGCGCCCGCGGCCCTGATTGGCTGTATACGTACATGCGCAGCTTCTACCGCGACCCCGAGTCGGCAACCGGATGGAACAACATGGTGTTCGAGCGCGTCGCCATGCCGCACGTGCTGTGGACGCTCTCCGGGCAACAGGTTCAGGTAGAGCGGAGGTTCAAGAACATGGAGCAGGCGGAAGCGATCGGGAGACCGCAGAAAAACGCCTGGAAAATCGATGTGCTGACTCCCGATCAGGCCGGCAAGGACGGGGAGCGCTTCATACTCAAGACGATCAGGACCGAAACGGCGGGATCGCTCTCCCAGGTCGACTACGACATCCTGGTTCGCGATCTGGTCAACTTCATGACCTGGATGTCCGAGCCCAATCAGCTCACGCGCAAGCAGGTCGGTTACGTCGTGATGCTGGTTCTTTTGGTGCTGCTCGTGCTCACGTACCTCCTCTACAAGGAGTTCTGGAAAGACGTGCACTGAGAAAAACCCGCCCAGCAGGCGCGGCGCGCTCGGCGCGCGCGCCTTTTTCATCTGCACATCGATCCGAATTCGGCGACAAGGCAAGCAAACATGATGAATCTCTACTCCGGAACCACCTGCCCGTTCTCGCAGCGCTGCCGCATCGTGCTGTACGAAAAGGGCATGGACTTTCAAATCATCGACGTGGACATGTACAACAAGCCGGAAGACATTGCGGTGATGAACCCCTACAACCG
>DASPWT010000178.1:0-26746 GCA_035637655.1 Burkholderiales bacterium
GCTCACCGCAACCGCAGGCGTACCGCTGCTGAAATCATCCCGGTAACGCGCGTCCACGTAGCTCAACGCGGCGAGAAGATCGAGCGTGTCGAGCGCTCTTGCGCTCCAGGACAGTTCTGCACCGTTGCGCGTAGTGCGGCTTGCGTTCTTGAAGGTGTTGCGTCCGCCTGACGCGGTATCGACCACGATCTCGTTCTTCGTATCGATATGGAATACCGCAAAAGTAAGCCGCTGGCCGCCCGGGAGAAACGCCTTGGCGCCGAGCTCCGTGTTGACGCTCGTGCTCGGCTGCAGGGCAAAATTCAAGCCCGTCGCGCCGCCGGGACGGTACGCGAGCTCCGCAAAGGTCGGTGTCTCGAAGCCTTTGCCCACGTTGCCATAGAGATTGAGCGTGGGGGAGACCGAGTAGACTAGGCCGGCAGCAGGGCTCGTGTTCTTGAATTTGATGCTGCCGCTGTCGTCGGGATTGGGAGTCGCGCCCGGAACGATAAAGTAGTCGCTCGAGTAGAACGAAACCTCGGTATGCCTCAGGCCGGCGAAGAGACTCCAGCGCGGCGCAAACTTCCAGTCGCTCTGCGCGTAAAGGGCGGCGCTCCTCACGGTGTCGTCCTCGTCGCGCTGTAAAGTGCCGGCCGTGCCGTCGTTGTTGGTGTATCCCCTGCGCCGCTCTTTCTGGCTGTCGTAGTCGGTCCCGACGGTAAACGCGAAGGGCGTGCCCGCGAGCTCGGTCGCGCGCG
The DNA here is from genome assembly GCA_035637655.1 of Burkholderiales bacterium. Lineage (GTDB taxonomy): Bacteria > Pseudomonadota > Gammaproteobacteria > Burkholderiales > SG8-39 > VBDM01. Next base: position 738 of record DASPWT010000178.1, read on the forward strand.
AGAACCGCAGGTCGAGCCCGTAATAGAAACGATCGAGGTTGACGACGCCGCCCGAAGCAAGCGCCCCCCCGCCGTTGAAGGCGAGAAACTGCTCGACCTGCCGGTTGCCGCCGTAAGCGGCAAGGCGCAGGCTGTCCGACGCGGACAGCCGGTGCTCGACGGTCGTGCCCAACTGGTTCTGCACGACGTCTTTGCGGGTATTGAACTGAATCACGGTGGCATTGACCTGGCGCGGGTTCTGCTCCACCTGCGCGCGGTTGAGCCCTGCCGGGTCCTGCGCCGGCTGCCTCACCGCGTTCAGAATGAAGGCGAGGCGCGTATCGTCGCCGAGCGCGAACTTGAGCTTGGCGTTGCCGAGGTCTTTCTCGGCCGCGCTGTGGTCGCGGTAGCCGGTGGTCTCGAGGTGCGAAGCGCCGCCGACGTAATTGAGCGCGCCGGACTGGCCGCCGAACTTGAGAGCGGAGCGGCTGGTTCCATAGCTCCCGGCCGCGCCGCTCTCTGTGAGCGTGGGCTCCGGCGGGCCGTTCTCCGTGAATATCTGGATGACCCCGCCCGAGGCATTCCCGTAGAGGGTCGAGAAGGGTCCCCGCATCACCTCGATCCTCTCGGCCGCGCCGAGATCGAAGTTGGAGGTCTGCCCCTGGCCGTCGGGAGAAGTCGCGGGGATCCCGTCCGCGTAGAGGCGCACGCCGCGCACTCCGAACTGTGCGTGCGCGCCGAACCCGCGCGAAGAGATCTGCAAATCCTGGGAGTAGTTCTGGCGGTTCTGCACGACCACGCCGGGGACGCGCGAGAGGCTCTCCGACAGATTGATCATCGGTTTGCCCTCGCGGATCGCATCGGCGTCGATCCGGTCGATCGAGACCGGCAGATCGAAACTGTTGCGCTCCGAGCGCGTCGCGGTGACCACGATTGATGGCACAGGAACCGCCGAGGCGCCTTGCTCGGGTCCCGTCTGTCCGTAAAGGGGGCCCGCGCCGAGCGCGAGCAGGGCGGCTGAGCACGAGGCCTTTCTCCGGTGTGCCATGTTGTTGCGCCCGGGATCGAGCGTAGCTATGATGCCATTACGCCCCGTCGATTGCACCGCGGCGCCCCCTCGAAGACCACAACACCCGGGAAAAGGAGGATATTCCATGTTGCCCGCACCGTTCCGACCGTTCATCTCCCTCATTTCCGCGCTCGTCTGTGCGCTGATCGCCAATGCGGTGCAGGCGCAGGCGCCCGCCGCCCCGCCCTCCTGGCAGCAAGGCCGCAGCGCCGAGCAGGAGAAATCGCCCCTGCACCCCTTCGCGATCGAGGTCACCGGTAAGTCCGCGAAACTGCTCCCGGTCGACAAGCTCAAGGTCCCGGCCGGCTTCAAGGTGGAAGTCTGGGCCGAAGGCCTCCCCGGAGCGCGCTCCATGGCGCAGGGCAACAAGGGCACGATATTCGTAGGCACCCGCCAGTTGAAGGACGTCTATGCGGTCGTCGAACGCGGCGGCAGGCGCGAGGTGAAGACCCTTCTCAAGGGTCTCGAGTCGCCGAACGGGATCGCGTTCAGCAAAGGCACGCTCTACGTCGCGGAGCGCCACCGCATCACGCGCTACGACGGCATCGAGAACAACCTGGACAATCCACCCCAGGGCAAGGTCGTCATCGACGGCCTTGACCCCACGAACCAGCCCGGCCACTTCTGGAAGTTTCTCGCGCTCGGGCCCGACGGCAAGCTCTATTTCAACATCGGCGCGCCCGGCAACATCGTCATGCCGAGCTACATGCAAGCATCGATCATGCGGGTCGACCCTAACAAGGGCGTGCTAGAGAATGTGGCGCTTGGCGTGCGCAACTCGGTCGGTTTCGACTGGCATCCCAAGACCAAGGAGCTGTGGTTCACCAACCACGCCCGCGACTGGCTCGGCGACGATTCGCCGAACGACACGCTGCACCGGGTTGCGAAGAAGGGAGCTCATTTCGGCTATCCCTTCTGCCACCAGGGCGACACCCTCGACCCCGAGTTCGGCAAGAACCGCTCCTGCTCCGAGTTCACCCCGCCCACGCTCAAGCTCGGCGCGCATATCGCGCCCATCGGCATGCGTTTCTACACCGGCAAGATGTTCCCGGCCGAGTACCGGAACAACATCTTCATCGCCTTTCGCGGCTCGTGGAACCGCACCATCAAGCAGGGCTACAACGTCACGCGCGTGAGCTTCGATGCGAACGGCAAGCCGAGGATGAGGCCGTTCCTCACGGGCTTCCTCACGGACGAGAAGGCCGACCCTCCCATGTGGGGCCGGCCGGCGGACGTGATGGTGATGCGCGACGGCTCGATGCTCGTCTCGGATGACCAAAACGGGATCATCTACCGCGTGAGCTACGCCAAGAAGAAGTGAGCGGTCGCAGTCGCAACAGCGGCGGCGCGGCGGCGATATTTGCCGCCGCGCTTTGTTTTTTTCTCCCTTTTGCCGCAGCCGGAGAAATCCCGCTCAAGGCGCAAGCCTGCGTCGCCTGCCACGGTCCCGGCGGAAATTCGACCGACCCGGCCATGCCTTCGCTCGCCGGACAGCCTGCGCAGTTCATCTCGATGCAGCTCTTCATGTTCCGCGAAGGCAACCGCAAGGATCCCCAGATGTCGCCGATGGCCTCCAGCCTCTCCAACGCCGACATGAACGAGCTGGCGGCCTATTTCTCCAGTCAAAAACCGGCGGCCGCCTTGCATGAAACTGCTTCAGAAAACGCCGCCGCCGGACGACGCCTTGCCGAGCAGCACCATTGCGTGCAATGCCATGGTCCCGCGCTCCTCGGCCTGCAGCACATCCCGCGGCTGGCAGGCCAGCAATTCGCCTACCTGAGAACGCAGTTGCGCGGTTTCAAGGCCGGGACCCGAGCCGATTTCGACGGGAACATGACCTCGGCAGCAGAGCTGCTCTCTGAAAAGGACATCGAAATACTCGCCGACTATCTTTCCGGCCTCACCCCGCCCCGAGATTGATGAGCGGGCCCTTGTTGCGGTACGGTTGCAACGCAGCGGGCTGAAAACTGTCCAATAACGCATGCACACGACCCAAGTCGTCGAATTCGAGCGCCAGCTTGCCGGCGTCGCGTGCACGGCGCGGGCGTGGGCAAAGGTCCCCGCGGCGCCGAGCGCGGAGCAGCGCCGCGAACTGAAGGCGCGCATCGAGCGCCTGCTCAAAGAGCGGAGCGCGGTGCTGCTCGCGCACTACTACGTCGAGCCCGACATCCAGGACCTCGCCGAGGAGACCGGCGGCTGCGTGGCGGACTCGCTCGAGATGGCGCGTTTCGGCCGGGCGCAGGCCGCGCCGACGCTGGTGGTCGCGGGCGTGCGCTTCATGGGCGAGACCGCGAAGATCCTCAATCCCGAGAAGCGCGTGCTCATGCCCGACCTCGATGCGACCTGCTCGCTCGATCTGGGTTGTCCGGCCGATGAATTTTCCGCTTTCTGCGACCGGCACCCCGAGCGCACCGTGGTGGTCTATGCCAATACGAGCGCCGCGGTCAAGGCGCGTGCCGGCTGGGTGGTCACCTCGTCGATTGCGCTCGAGGTCGTGCGCCACCTGCACGAGCGCGGCGAAAAAATTCTTTGGGCACCCGACCGTCACCTCGGGGCCTACGTGCGAAGCCGGACCGGCGCCGACATGCTGCTGTGGCACGGCGCATGCGTCGTGCACGAGGAATTCAAGGCGCTGGAGCTGGAGCTCCTGAGGAAAGAGCACCCGCGGGCGAAGGTGCTCGTCCACCCGGAATCCCCCGCCGAGGTGATCGAGCTCGCCGACGCGGTCGGCTCCACCACGCAGATCATCCGGGCAGCGCAGGCCCTGGATGCCGACGAATTCATCGTTGCGACCGACAACGGCATGCTTCACAAACTTAAGATGCTGATGCCCGAAAAGCGCTTCATCGAGGCGCCAACCGCGGGCGCGGGCGCCACCTGCAAGAGCTGCGCGCATTGTCCCTGGATGGCGATGAACGGCCTGGCGAACCTCGCCGGGGCGCTCGAGACCGGCGCGAACGAGATCCACATCGATCCGGAAATCGGTCGCCGCGCATACCGGCCGATCGACCGCATGCTCGCTTTTGCCGAACGCACGAACCTCGGCGTGCGGGCGTCGGGCGATCTCGCTCGGGACGGCGCCTTGTTCAGAGACGTGGGGCCCGCCTGAATCCGGTGCACGTAGTATATTCCGGGAAGACCGAACAGGCCGCAGCGGTGGCCGGAAGCGTTTAGGGGCGAAACTTCACAGGAGGGAAATCGATGAAGGTCTTTGCATCAGTCACTCTCGTCGCCGCGCTTGCGGTGACGGGTGCGGTTCAGGCGCAGGAAAAATACAGCTTGTCGATCGCCACCGGCGGCACCGGCGGCGTGTACTACCCGCTGGGCGGGGGCCTCGCCAATCTACTGTCCAAGTACGTGCCGGGCCTGCAAGCCACGGCCGAGGTGACCGGCGGCTCGGTGGACAACCTCAAGCTCATCGCGACCGGCAAGCCCTACATCGCGTTTTCAATGGCGGACGCCGGCCAGGACGCGTACCGCGGCGAAGACAAGTTCAAGGGCACCAAGGTGCCGCTGCGCACGCTCATGATCCTGTACCCCAATCGCATGCACGTGGTCACCATCGAAGGCACGGGCATCACCAAGATGGCGGACCTGAAGGGCAAGCGCGTCTCGACCGGTTCACCGGGCAGCGCGACCGAGGTGATGGGGTTCCGCGTCATCGAGGCGGCGGGCCTGGACAAGGATCGCGACATGAAGCGCGAGCGGCTCGGCGTCGCCGAATCGGTGAACGCGATCAAGGATCGCAAGATCGATGCCTTCTTCTGGGTGGGGGGGCTTCCGACCGCGGCGGTGACCGACCTCGCCAACACGCCCGGCGTCAAGATCAAGATGATCGACCACGCCGACACCGTCGCCGCGATGAACAAGAAGTACGGCCCGCTCTACATTGAGGACGTCATCCCGAAGGCGACTTACCGGGGCATGGACGCGGACAATCGTCAGGCCACCGTGTGGAACATCCTCGTTTCGCACGAGAGCCTGAGCGACCAGACCGCCTACAACATCGTCAAGACGATCTTCGACAAGCGCGACGACATGATCGCCGTGCACAAGGAGGCGGAGAATTTCAGGCTGGAGAACCAGAAGGCGGCGGCCTCGCCGATTCCTTTCCATCCCGGCGCGGTCAAGTATTTTGCGGAGCGGGGCGTGAGGATTCGTTAAAGCCGGGCGCGGGCCGCGCCGCGCCGTCCGACACCGCGAGATCGAACGGAGGCGCCGTTCATCTCGCGGTGAGGCAACATGGCAGGGGTCTTATGTTGCTCAAGGCGCTATCGATCGGAGGGTGTCTCATCGCACTCGCGGGATGTGCCGCAGCGCCCCGTGCGCCCTTGCCTGCGCATCTTCTGTGGCAGGACCAGGCTTTTGACTATGATGCGGCCCTGGTCTCGGTCAGCAAACGAGATCTCTTTCAGCTTGACGCCGGGCTTCTATCGAAACTGCACGATCCAAGGATTCAAAATTCCAGCGCGCAGTATCGTCTGAATCATTTGGTCTCGCTCCTATTTGAGCCGGAGACCAAAGATTTTTCCTATTCGAGAAGCCACTCGACAATCGCCGCAGAAACGTGGCGTCGAAAAAACGGCGATTGTCTTTCGCTTACGGTCTTGTCTTATTCGCTGGCGAAAGCTCTGGACATGCCGGTCCAGATGCAGGAAGTTCGCGTGCCTGTTGTCTTCGACCGGCGCGGCAGCGTCGAGTTTCTCAACCGGCACGTGAATCTGCTCATTAGCGGCAGAAGCGATGGAGGGCTGTACGTCAAGGACGGATTGATGCGATCAGGTGACGTGATCATCGATTTCGAACCTCAAGTCGCTTCGCGAAGAGAGGGAATAGCCTTGTCGGACGACGGGATTCTTGCGCGCTTTTACAACAACGTTGCGGCGGAATACTTGGCGCAAGGCGATCTGACTTTGGCTTATGCCCATTTCAAAGCGGCGGTGCTCGCGGACCCGGGCTATTCACCGAGTTACAGCAATTTGGCGCAGCTCTATACGCGCAAAGGCCTCCTTCGGAGCGCGGAACAATTGTTGTTGAACGCGATCGCACTCAACGATGACGCGGATATCGCTTTGCGTTCCTTGCACCAGCTGCTGGTATCCCAAGGTCGCGAATCGGAGGCTTTGAAGTACGCGGAGATTCTGCAGGCAAGGCAAGAGAAGGATCCGTATTATTGGCTCGGCGTCGGACTCCATCACCTCCAGGAAGGGAATTATCAAAGAGCCGTTAACGCTCTTGAGCGTGCGCAGGATCTGACCCGAGGATTTCAGGAAGTGCACCGCTATTTGGCCATTGCCTATTGGCGGGCCGGCAAGCCGATTCAGGCGAAGAATCAACTCTCGGTGCTGGCGTCGTTGATGGTTGGCGATTTGGGGTTCGCCGCGCTGGGCAGGGAAAATCAGCAGACCCCCTGAAGATTGGATTGTCAAGCGAGATGAGCAGGCAGGCGGCGTGTCACGCCGGCGGGCTGTGCTAGCATGCGCGCCGAGGAGGGCGGATGAGCCAGATCGCGAGCCCGGCAGCCGATGCGCCGGTCATCGATGTCGAGGCGCTGAAGAAGGCCGAGGAGTTCATCGAGGCGGAGGAGGGCGCGAGCAACAAGCTGCGCGGCGCGCTTGGCATCTTCGCCTCCGCGACGGCGGTGGTGATGTCGCTGTTCCACCTCTACACCGCGTACGCAATCGTGCCGGCGCAGGTGCTTCGCCCGGTGCACGTCGCCTTCGTGCTGTTCCTCGGCTACCTGCTGTTTCCCGCCTCGAAGCGCTACCGCCACCGCATCATGTGGTGGGACTGGGCGGCCGCGTTCGCCGCCGTCGCGGTGATCGCCTACATTCTTCAGGGCGGCGACGATATCTGGGACCGCAACACTTCACCGGACAACTGGGACATCGTCTTCGGCATCGCGTTGATCCTCCTGATCCTGGAAGGCATGCGCCGCGCCTCGGGCTGGATCATGCCGGGGGTCGTGATGGCTTTCGTGCTCTATGCGTTGTTCGGCGAGCAGCTTCCCGGTTCCTGGGCGCATCGCAGCTACGAAGTCGGCCGGCTGGTGGGGCATTTGTATATGACGCTCGAAGGCATCTTCGGGGTCGCCGTGGACGTCTCTTCCTCGCTCATCATCCTGTTCACGATCTATGGGGCGTTCCTGCAATTCTCCGGGGCGGGCAAGTTCTTCATCGATTTCTCGTTCTCCGCCATGGGCGGAAAGTCCACCAGCGCCGGCCGTACCGTGGTGCTCGCTTCGTTCCTCCTCGGCGGGCCGTCGGGGAGCGGCGTGGCGACCACGGTGACGCTAGGCTCGGTCGCCTACCCGATGCTCGTCAAGGCGGGCTACGGGAAAAACGCGGCGGGCGGGCTGCTCGCCGCGGGAGGCTTGGGCGCGATCATCTCGCCGCCGGTGCTCGGCGCGGCGGCCTTCCTCATCGCCGAGTTCCTGAAGATCTCGTATCTCGACGTGCTCTTGATGGCGACGATCCCGACCTTGCTCTATTACTTCGCGCTCTTCCTCATGGTCGAGATCGACGCGCGCAAGTTCGGCATGAGCACGGTGAAGTACGTGCAGGTCGAATCGCTGTGGAGTTTGACGAAAAATTACTGGTTCCACTTCCTGTCGCTGGTGTCGATCGTCGTATTCATGCTCATGGGATATTCGCCCGTGCTGTCGGTGTTCTGGGCGACGGTGTTCTCCTTTGCAACGAGCTTTTTGCATCGCGATTGCGCATTGTTCTCCTACGACCTGTTCCGAGGACGCGAACCCCTGGTAAAGGGAATCTTCGGGTCGAAATTCTTCAAGGCGCTCGAGGCGGGCTCGACCGGGGTGCTCAACGTCGCCACCACCTGCGCCGGCGCCGGCATCATCGTCGGCGTGGTGACGCTCACGGGTCTGGGCCTCAAATTCAGCTCGATCATCATCGAATACGCCGGAGGCTCGCTGCTGCTGACGGCGATCTACACTTCACTCATCGTCTGGATCGTGGGACTCGCCGTCCCGGTGACCGCGTCTTACATCATTTGCGCGGTGATCGCGGCGCCGGCGATGATCAAGCTGGGCGTGCCCGACTTTGCTGCGCACATGTTCATTTTCTACTACGCGGTGCTCTCCGAAGTCTCGCCGCCAACCGCGCTCTCGCCCTTCGCTGCCGCGGCGATCACCGGCGGCGATCCGTACAAGACGACGCTGCAATCCTGGAAATACACCATGCCCGCCTTCCTCGTGCCCTTCATGTTCGTGCTCGATCCCTCGGGCGTGGGACTGCTCCTCACGGGTTCGATCAAAACACTCGGCAACGCCGATTGGGGTTCGATCGCGCTCGTAACGATCACCGCCGCGCTGGGGATCGCCGCGCTCGCGGGCGGCGTACAAGGCTGGCTGTTCAAGAGCACGAGCTGGATCGAACGGGGGATGTTGATCGTCGCAGGGCTGGCGCTCGTGTACCCGACCACTACGGCTGATATCGTCGGCCTGGGCCTGTTCGCCGTAGTCGTCGCGATCCAGCTCCTTCGCATTCGCGCCGCGCGCCAGCCCGCCTAATGAACGCGGACAACGCCGCGCTCCTGGACGAATTCTGCGATTCCGTCTGGCTCGAGGACGGCCTTGCGAAGAACACGCTCGAATCCTACCGCCGCGATCTGAGCCTGTTCGCCGATTGGCACGAGCGGCAGGGCCGCGCCTCGCTGCTGGGTGCGACCGAAGCCGATCTCGCCGAGTATTTCGCCTGGCTTTATTTGCGGCGCTCTCCCGGAAAGAAGCACGGCATCCGCTCGAGCACCCAGGCGCGGCTGCACTCGAGCTTGAAGCGCTTCTACCGGTTCCTCGCGCGCGGGCGGCGCATCGAGATCGATCCCACGCTCAAGCTCGATCCCCCGAAGAAGCCGCCGCGCTTTCCGAAGACGCTCTCGGAGGTCGATGTCGAAGCGCTGCTCGCGCAGCCGGAGCCGGGAGCACCGCTCGGGCTCCGCGACCGTGCGATGCTGGAAGTGCTCTACGCGAGCGGGCTGCGCGTCTCGGAGCTGGTTCGTCTGAAGCTCGTCGAAGTGAGCTTCGACATGGGCGTGGTACGCGTTTTCGGCAAGGGCTCGAAGGAGCGTCTCGTGCCCCTAGGTGAGGAGGCGCTCGCCTGGCTCGCGCGCTATTTGAAGGAAGGGCGACCCGCGCTTTTGAGGAAACGGGCCAGCGACTACGTGTTCGTCACGGGGCGCGGCGGCCCCATGACGCGGCAGGCGTTCTGGCACCTGATCAAGAAGCGCGCCGCGGCAGCACTCCCCGGCAAATCGCTTTCGCCCCACACGCTGCGCCACGCCTTCGCCACGCATCTGCTCAACCACGGCGCCGATCTGCGCGTCGTGCAGCTCCTGCTCGGCCATGCCGATATCTCGACCACGCAGATCTACACCCACGTGGCGCGCGAGCGGCTGAAGCTGCTGCACCAAAAGCACCATCCCAGAGGGTGAAGCCGGAGAGTGCCTGAACCCGGATTACGCCCGGCTTCGTTCGAGCGTCACTCCCACGCGCTGCGCGTCGCGCAAAGCGCCGAGCTTGGCGATACTGACCTTGACGCGGGGCGACTTGAAGTCCTCGAGTATGAGGCTTGCGATTCGTTCGGCGAGGTTTTCGACGAGGCCGAAGCGCTCTTTCGCGAGGAGGGCGCGGAGGTGTTCCACTACGACGCCGTAGTCGATGGTATCCGCGACCTTTTGCGTCTTGAATACCGCGTCACCGGCAGGCAGAGCGATCTCGAGATCGAGCTCGATCGTCTGCGGGGCGATTTTCTCGTGGCGGTAAAGCCCGATCCAGGCCTGCAGGCGCAGCTGGCGGATGAAAATGGTGTCCAAGGCGTGGCGGCGTTAAACTTTGCCTCCAATTCTAGAGTAAGGCCATGGCTGCCGCAGCCTTCTTCCCCATCGCCTACCTGATCGGCTCGCTGTCCTTCGCAGTCATCGTGAGCCGTGCCTTCGGGCTTCCCGACCCGCGCTCGTACGGCTCGGGCAATCCCGGCGCGACCAACGTGTTGCGCACGGGCAGGAAGCTCGCGGCGCTTCTCACGCTCGTCGGCGACTGCGGAAAGGGCTGGCTCGCCGTGTTCCTCGCGGCGCGCTACGCCGCCGGTTACGGCATCGGAGCGACGGGCGTCGCCGCCTGCGCGGTCGCGGTATTCGTGGGCCACATCTATCCGGTGTTCTTCGGCTTCAGGGGCGGCAAGGGCGTATCCACCGCGGGCGGGATTCTGCTCGCGATCCATCCCTGGCTCGGTCTCGCGACGGTTGCGACCTGGATCGTCATCGCGCTCTTTTTCCGCTATTCGTCGCTTGCGGCGATCGTCTCCGCCGTATTTGCGCCGCTCTACTATTTTTTCCTGTTCGGCGCGAGAGAAATGCTGCCCGCGCTGATTCTCATGTCGGCGCTGCTCGTCTGGCGCCACAAGGCGAACATTCTCAAGCTCGTCGCGGGGAAGGAACACCGCATCGGCGAAAAGCGGGATTCGGCGGGCGCCTAGCCGGGTGCATCAGGCGGGCGCGACGCTTGCGAGGTCCCAGCGCGGCCTCACTGTGAACCCGAGTGGAAGCGCCCGGCCCGCGTTGGCGGCCTCCAACCGCAGGCATCCTGCCAGCGCGATCATCGCGCCGTTGTCGGTGCAGAATTCCATTGCCGGGTAGAACACGCTGAATTTGTCGCGCGACGCGGCGGCGTCGAGCAAGGAGCGCAGCCGCACGTTGGCGCCGACGCCTCCAGCCACGACGAGCCGGCTCAGGCCCGTTCTGCGCACCGCGGCGAGCGATTTTGCAACGAGCACGTCGGCCACTGCCTCCTGGAACGCGGCTGCCACATCGGCGCGCGTCTGCTCGTCGAGCGCGCGCGTGCGCGTGAGCGTCGCGACCGCCGTCTTCAGCCCGCTGAAGCTGAAGTTGAGATCGCCGCGCGTCTCCAGCTGCTCGAGCATCGGGCGTGGAAACGCGAAGCGATCAGCTCTGCCGCGCTCGGCGAGCTTGGCGAGCGCGGGTCCCCCAGGGTAGCCGAGCCCGAGCAATTTTGCTGTCTTGTCGAAAGCTTCTCCCGCGGCGTCGTCCAGCGTTTCCCCCAGCATCTCGTACTGCCCGACTCCCGACACGCGCATCAGCTGGGTGTGCCCCCCCGAAATCAGCAGCGCGACAAACGGGAAAGACGGCGGATTTTTTTCAAGCAGCGGCGAAAGCAAATGCCCCTCGAGGTGATGAACGCCAACTGCCCGGATTCCGAGACCGAACGCGAGGCTGTTCGCGACGGCCGCGCCCACGAGCAGCGCTCCCGCGAGGCCGGGGCCTTGGGTGTACGCGACCGCGTCGAGGTCCGACTCTCTGGCACCGGCCTTGCGCAGGACCTCGCGGATGAGAGGGAGCAGGCGCCGAATGTGGTCCCGCGAAGCGAGCTCCGGCACGACGCCCCCGTACGCGTCGTGCAGCGCCACCTGTGAATGCAGCGCGTGTGCGAGCAGGCCGCGGCCGGCATCGTAGACGGCCACCCCGGTTTCGTCGCAAGAGGTCTCGATACCCAGCACGAGCATGATTTTTCTGCTCTTTTGTCGATTTCCGTCAGTCTGTTGTCAGGCGCGTTTGACTAGAATTCCGCCCCTCATGGGCAAGCTCCCCTATCGATTGGCGGGCAAGATGCTTCTGGGCTTCGCGTTGTTTGCCGCACCAGCGCCGGCCGCGTTCAGCCAGTCGGCGGATCTCGGCGCGCTCACGCTCGCCCAGGCCGAGCAGCTGTTGCGCTCTCGCAACCGCGAGCTGCAAGCGGCGCGCCGTGCAGTCGAGGCAGCGCAAGCAAACACCCTCTCTGCCGGTGCGAGACCGAACCCCACTTTGAGCTTGGGGGTCGGCGCGATCAATCCTTCCGCCGGCGTGGGCACCGGGCCGTGGCGCGACAAGACCGTGGACAGCTCGATCCGCGTCGATCAGGTCATCGAGCGCGGCGATCGGCGGGAGTTGCGCATCGCCAACGCGAGAAGTCTCGAGTCGGCGAGCGCGGAGGACCTTTCCGATACGATCCGGCAGCAGCGCCTCGCTCTCAGAGCCGCATATTACGACTTGCTCCTGGCGCAGGACAAGGTCGACATCGCGCGCGACACGACCTCGCTGTTCGAAGGCTCACTGAGAGCGGCGGAGCTGCGTCTGAAAGCCGGCGATATCGCCATGGCGGACGTCGCGCGGCTGCGCGTCGACGCTCTGCGCGCCCAGAATGACGCGCGCGGGGCCGAAGCCGACCGTCGCCGCGCCCAGCTCGTGCTCGGCTACCTGATCGGCGCCGAAGCGCAGGCGATGAGCATTCGCGCCGCGGATCCGTGGCCGCCCCTGGCGTTCCTAGAGGCAGCCGGCGTCGCCGATGAACTGATCGAACGGCGCCCGGACGTGCGCGCTGCGAGAAACCGCGTCGAGGGGGCGCAGAAGGCGCGGGATCTCGCGCGGAGTCTGCGCACGCGCGACCTGACCGTGGGCGCGCAGGTCGACCACTACCCCATCGGCACCGGCGCCAATACCAACACATTCGGCAGCGGCAACAGTTACGGCGTTTTCATGAGCATCCCGCTCTTCGCGCGCTACTACTACGAAGGCGAGATCCAGCGCTCCGAAGTGGACTACAACGCCGCGCTCGAGGCCCTGGACAAGGTGCGCGCGCAGGCGCGCGCCGAGCTCAGCCGCACGCTATCCGACCTGCAGGCGGCGGCAGAGCGCCTGCGCCGCTACGACGAGTCGCTCTCGGTGGAAGCAAGGAAAGCGGCCGACTCCGTTGAGTTTGCCTACAAAAACGGCGCTATCGGGGTGATGGACCTGCTCGACGCCCGCCGGACCCTGCGCACAATCCAGATCGACTCCGCAGCGGCGCGAAACGATTACTCCAAGGCGCTCGCTGCATGGGAAGCCGGAACGCGGCGATTCGGGAGCGAGGAGCAGTGAACGCGTTCGAGATTCGGGCGGGGGCGCGGCATATGTCCGCAATACGGGAGCGAATCGTCCGAGCGGCGGTTCTCGCGCTCGCCCTCGCCATGGCGGCGCTCGTCTCGGCGTGCGGCAACGGGGACGCCAAATCCGATGTGGCGCGACCGAGGCTGGAGAACGGCCGCATCGTGTTTCCTCAGGACAGTCCGCAGCTCGGCTCGTTCACGACCGAGCCGGTCAAGGAGAGCGCGCCGCAGCAGTTGCGCCTGTCCGGGCGTCTGGTGTGGGACGAAAACCGCACGGTGAGGCTGTTTCCCGCTTTCGCAGGGCGCGTGATCCACATCCTGGTGAAAGCCGGAGACCGCGTAAAGGCGGGCCAGACGCTGGCGATGCTGGCCTCTCCCGATTTCGGCCAGGCGCAGGCCGATGCGCGCCGCGCGCAATCCGATTTCGCCTTGGCCGAAAAGAATCTCAGCCGGCTGCGTGAGCTGTACGCCGCCGGGGTTTCCCCGCGCAAGGAGTTGATCACCGCGGAAGCCGACTACGCGCGCGCCGAGGCCGAGCTGGCCCGTGCCGCGGGCAAGGTCAGGCTCTACGGTGGCGGCAGCGAGTCGGTCGACCAGAACCTCGCCCTTGCGAGTCCGATCGAGGGCATCGTGGTGGAGCGCAACATCAATCCGGGACAGGAGCTGCGGCCCGATCTGCAGCTCGCCAACTCCCCGGCGATGTTCGTCATCACAGATCCGTCCCGCCTGTGGGTGCAGCTCGATGCGACCGAGAGCCAGCTTGCGAGATTGAAACGCGGGCAGACGGTGCGGCTGCACTCTTCCGCCTGGCCGGGGGAAAGCTTCGCGGCCACCGTGGAAGCGATTTCCGATTTCATCGATCCGGGCTCCCGCACGATCAAGGTCCGCGGCTCGGTCATCAACCGCGATAAGAAGCTCAAAGGCGAGATGTTCGTCACCGCCGAGGTCCCGGATGCGCAGCGCACCTTCCTGCAACTGCCGGAAAAGGCGCTCGTGCTCTCCGGAGGCAGCTACTACGTTTTCGTCGAGGAATCCCCGGGCCGCTTCGCGTGGAGCGAGGTGAAGATCGAGGGAGTCCGCGACGGAGTCGCCGGCGTCGTTTCCGGCGTCGACCTCGACCAGAAAGTGGTGGTGGAGGGGACCCTCCTGCTGCATCGCTTGTATCGCCAGCTCGCCGGCGGCGCCCCGGCCTGAGCGGCCCATCGAGGCGCGCGCCGGTCCATGATCGAACGCGTCGTTTCCTTCGCGCTGAACAAGCCGCTGTTCATCGTCCTGGGCCTGATCCTCTTCGTAGCCGGCGGTTTCGCGGCCTTCAAGTCCTTGCCGATCGAAGCGTTTCCCGACGTGACCGACACGCAGGTCAACGTCATCACGCTTTACCCCGGTCGCGCGGCGGAGGAAGTCGAGAAGCAGGTCACGGTTCCGCTCGAGGTGGTGCTCTCCGGGCTGCCCAACGCCGTGCGCCTGTTCTCGCACACGCAGTTCGGGCTGTCGTTCGTCATCATTACCTTCGACGACCGCGCCAACGCCTACTTCGCGCGCCAGCAAGTGGTCGAGCGGCTGCGCGAGGTGGACTTGCCCGACGGAGCGCAGCCGGCGCTGGCGCCCTTGTCGACGCCGATCGGCGAAATCTACCGCTATCGCCTCAAGTCCGACACTTTGAATGCGAGGGATCTGCGCTCGATCGAGGACTGGGTGGTCGAGCGACAACTGCGCCTCATCCCGGGCGTGGCCGACGTCGTCAGTTTCGGCGGCCCCATCAAGCAATACGAGGTCAACCCCGACCTCGGGAAGCTGCGCGACTACAAGGTGACGTTGCAGCAGTTGTTCTCGGCGCTGCAGCGCGGCAACGCCAACGTCGGCGGAGGCTACCTGGAACAGGGCAGGCAGCAGTATCTCATCCGCGGTATCGGGCTGCTGCGCTCCTCCGACGAGATCGGCAACATCGTCGTCGCCGAGAGGGGCGGGGTGCCGATACTGGTCAAGTACGTAGCGAACGTGAGCGTGGGCTCCATCCCTCGCCAGGGGATCGTGGGACAAGACGACGAGGACGACGCCGTCACCGGCATCGTGCTGATGCGGAAGGGCGAGAACCCTTCGCAAGTGCTCAAGGCGGTAAAGGACAAGGTCGAATCGCTGAATGCAACGGGCCTGCCGCGCGGGGTGATGCTCGCGCCCTTCTACGACCGCACCTGGTTGATAGACAGGACGCTGAGAACGGTGTTCACCAACCTCGTCGAAGGCGCGGCGCTGGTGACGCTGGTGCTGCTGCTGTTTCTGGGCAACCTGCGGGCGGCGTTCATCGTTGCGCTGGTGATTCCACTGTCCCTGCTCGCCACGTTCATCGGCCTCACCTGGGTGGGGATTCCCGCGAACTTGTTGTCCCTGGGCGCGATGGATTTCGGCATCATCGTCGACGGCGCGGTGATCGTGGTGGAGAACGTTTTCCGCAAGCTCTCCGAACGGGCGCAAGACCGCATGCCGCGGATTCAAAGGATTCTCGAGGCAGCGGTCGAGGTGGGGCGGCCGACGCTTTTCTCGATGCTCATCATCATCGCGGCGCATATTCCGATCTTCACCCTGCAGCGCCACGAGGGGCGAATCTTCGCGCCCATGGCCTGGTCGGTGACTTCCGCGCTCGTCGGTTCGTTGATCCTGTCGCTGACCCTGGTGCCCCTGCTCTGCGTCTGGATGCTGCGCAAGAACCTCCCCGAAGGGGAAAACGCGCTGGTGCACGCCTGCAAGCGCATCTACGAGCCGGTGCTCGCCTGGGCCATAGGGAACAAGAAAAAGGTGCTAGGCACCGCCCTCATCGCGCTTGTCGCGAGCCTCGCGGTCGTACCCAAGCTCGGCACCGAGTTCCTTCCCGAGCTGAACGAGGGTTCGATCTGGATCAACGTCAACCTGCCCACCTCGGTGTCGGTGACCGAGACGCAGCGCATGGCTGGCCGATTCCGCTCGGCGCTGGCGTCCGTTCCCGAGGTCGACAGCGTCATCTCCAAATGCGGGAGGCCCGAGGACGGAACCGATCCCAAACCGATCAACATGTGCGAGATTCTGGTGACCCTGAAGCCCGAGTCCCATTGGCGCGCTGGCGCGTCCAAGCGCCAACTGATCGACGAGATGGACAAGTCGATGTCGCGCTTTCCCGGAATCGAGCCGAGCTTCTCGCAGCCGATCCGCGACAACGTGCTCGAATCGATCTCGCAGATCGACGGGCAGATCGTGATCAAGGTTTTCGGCGAAGATCTCGACGTGCTTCGCGACCAGGCGGAGCAGGTGTTGAACGCGGTGAAGGACGTGCGCGGCGTAAAGCGCGCCTTTGTCGACCGCCTGGGCGAGCTGCCGCAGCTCCTCATCCGCGTGGACCGGGACGCGGCTGCGCGCTACGGATTGAACGTCGCCGACATCCAGGACGTGATCGAAATGGTGCTCGGGGGCAAGCCCGCGACGCAGCTCTGGGAGGGCGAGCGGCACTACGCCGTCTCGGTGCGCCTCGCCGATCCGCAGCGCACCGTCTCCAACCTGCGCTCGATCACGGTCAGCACCGCCGGCGGCGCGTACGTGCCGATCTCGCAAGTGGCGGAGTTCAGCACCATCGGCGGCGCGATGAACATTGCGCGCGAGAACGGCGTTCGCGTGCATTCAATCGGAATTTTCATCGCCGAGCGGGACATGGGCAGCGTGGTGTCGGACATGAAGGACCGGGTCGCCGCGCGGATCAAGCTTCCGCCGGGCTACAGCATCACTTGGTCCGGGGAGTTCGAGAACCAAGAGCGCGCCATGGCACGCCTTTCCATCATTGTTCCGGTGTCGGTACTGCTGATCTTCATCCTGCTCTTCGACGCATTCGGCGCATTCCGCAGCGCGCTCCTGATCCTGCTCAACATCCCTTTTGCGCTGATCGGCGGCATCTTCGCGCTGCTCATCACGGGGATCCCGTTGTCGGTTTCGGCGGCCATCGGCTTCATTGCGCTCTTTGGCCAGGCGGTGCTGAACGGCGTGGTCATGGTCGCGTATTTCAACCAGCTGCGCGATGCCGGGGCCTCGCCGGAAGAGGCGGTGATGCGGGGCTCGTTGACGCGCATGCGGACGGTGCTCATGACGGGGCTCCTCGCCGCCTTGGGGCTGCTGCCGATGGCGGTTTCCACCGGGATCGGCTCGGAGACGCAGAAACCTCTCGCGGTGGTCGTGATCGGCGGCCTGGTGACGGCCACGCTGCTGACTCTTATCGTGCTGCCTTCGCTTTACCTCGTATTCGAGCGCCTGGGCGGCGCCCGGTGGCGCCGTCCCGCGTGAGGCGGGTGGCTACGGGGGTGATTCTCTGATAGAATTCCGCGCCTTTGCTTCCGGAAACAAGACTTGCATGCCGACTGTACGCGTCAAGGAAAACGAGCCTTTCGAGGTGGCGCTGCGCCGCTTCAAGCGGACCGTGGAAAAAACCGGGCTTCTCACCGAACTGCGCGCCCGCGAGTTCTACGAAAAGCCGACGGCCTACCGCAAGAGAAAGCTCGCCGCCGCCGTCAAGCGGCACTACAAGCGGCTGCGCAACCAGACGCTGCCGCCGAAACTTTATTGATCCGGACGGCGCTGCTGCCGGACCGACCCGGCGCGATGGGGTGGATAGAGCCGCTCATCGCGCCGTTTCATTTTGCGGATACCGACCTTCGAGGAAACCCAGCGTATGTCGCTAAAAGCAAGCATCAGCGAAGACATGAAGGCGGCCATGAAAGCGAGAGAGCCGCAGCGGCTGTCGGCTATACGCCTGTTGCTCGCCGCGATCAAACAGCGCGAAGTGGATGAGAGGAAAGAGCTTTCCGACGCCGAAGTCGTAGCGGTCATCGACAAGATGATCAAGCAACGCCGCGACTCCATTGCCCAGTTCCAGGCGGCCAACCGCAAGGACCTCGTCGACGGCGAGACCTTTGAGTTGAATCTTCTCTCGGGCTACCTGCCCAAGCAACTGACGGACGCCGAGATTGCGCAAGAGGTCTCCGCAGCAATCGCGCAGACGGGCGCAAAGGGCGTGCCCGACATGGGCAAAGTCATGGGGGCGCTGAAAGGCAAGCTCGCGGGGCGCGCCGACATGGGAAAAGTATCATCGCTGGTGAAATCGAAGCTTGCCGGCTGAGAGGGCCCTACGCTTGCGGCTTGCGCATTGGAAAATTTCGCCTATAAAGGGAACATGGTGAGAAGGGACGGGCCTCGGCGGCCCATTCATCGAGGCGCGCTCGCGGTGCTCCTTCAGAGCGCATTCCGGCCGTGATACCGGATTCCTTCAAGCAAGAACTGCTCCATCGCGTCGATATCGTCGATGTGATCGAGCGCTACGTCCCGCTGAAGAAGGGCGGAGCGAACTATCTTGCCTGCTGCCCGTTCCACACCGAGAAGACGCCCTCGTTCACCGTCAGCCCGACCAAGCAGTTCTATCACTGCTTCGGTTGCGGCGCGCACGGCAACGCGATCTCCTTTCTCATGGAATACCAGGGCCTCGGCTACGTTGAGGCGGTGAAGGATCTCGCCCAATCCGTCGGCATGAAGATGCCGGAGTTCGAACCGCGCACCCAGAAACCCGAAGGCGGGCCGGATCTGTACGAGATCATGGAACGCGCCTGTGACTACTACCGCGAACAGTTGAAGGCGGCGCCGCGCGCCATCGAATATCTCAAGGGCCGCGGCCTGACCGGCAAAATCGCGGCGCGCTTCGGAATCGGCTATGCGCCCGAGGGTTGGCAGAGCCTGGAGAGCGTTTTTCCGAGCTATGCCGACAAATCGCTGAAAGAGGCCGGCCTCGTGATCGACCCGGAGGGCGGGGGACGGCGTTATGACCGGTTTCGCGACCGCATCATGTTCCCCATTCTCAACCAGCGCGGCTCGGTGATCGCCTTCGGGGGCCGCGTGCTCGGCGAAGGGGAGCCGAAGTATCTCAACTCCCCGGAAACCCCGCTGTTCGAGAAGGGACGCGAGCTCTACGGCCTTGCCCAGGCGAGGTCGGCGATCCGCGCGGCAGGCCGCGCCATCGTGGTCGAAGGCTACCTGGACGTGGTGGCGCTCGCGCAGCACGGTATCGAGTACGCGGTCGCGACGCTGGGCACGGCAACCTCGCCCGCGCACGTGCAGAAGCTCCTGCGCCAGACCGACGAGGTGGTGTTCTGCTTTGACGGCGACGCGGCGGGCCGGAAGGCAGCGTGGCAAGCGCTCGAGGTAAGCCTACCCTGGCTGGCGGATAACAAGACCGTGCGATTTCTCTTTCTTCCGCCCGAGCACGATCCGGACAGCTTCGTGCGAAATAACGGCGCAGGAGCGTTCGAGAAAGGACTCGGCGAAGCGCGGCCGCTGTCGGAGTTCCTTCTCGAAGAGCTGAAGAGTCGGGCTGACCTGGCTACGGCGGAGGGACGCTCCCGGCTCGTGCACGAGGCGAAGCCGCTGCTGCACAAGGTGTCCGCGCCGACGCTGAAGCTGCAGCTGCTCAAGGCGCTTGCCGACGCGGCCGGCGTGAGGCAGGAGGAAGCGGCGCGGCTGACCGAGATCCGCATCCCGCGCGGCCACGACTCGAAACCCCCCTTGCAAGGTGCCGAGCGCGGCGCCCAGCTTGCGGAGCGAAAACCCGAACGCACCCTGCTTCAGTGCTTGCTTTCCAAGCCGGCCTACGCCAAGGAAATTGCGGCGGAGCTGGTGGATCATGATTCCTTTGAGGGGCGTGCGATCCTGATGGTGGCCGAGTTCTGTCGCGAAAACCCGAGTGCGGACGGCAATCTTGTAGTGGACCATTTCCGCGAGACAGAACTGAAGGTCCTCCTCGAATCGAGCCAGGCGGCGCTCATGGATACAAGATTCGGGGAAGAGCAAACGGGCGCGGAGTTCAGCGGCGCCGTCGAAAGGCTTCAAGTAAGGCAGAAACGGAAGCGGCATGACGCACTGATAGCAAAGAAGGATCGCACGCCGGAAGAGCATGCCGAGATGCTGGAACTGACAGGCCAACTCACCGGACTAAAGAAATCTTCGGTTTCGTCCCAACATATTGCTATAATTTCAGGTTCCCGTTCGACATCATGAGGGTATGGAAATCGTGGCGAATCATAAGCTTAGCCTAAAAGCGCGCGCAAAAGTCCTGGCAAGACTCAAAGCGCGGAAAGCCAAGGCCGCGCAGCGGCTGCGGGCGCAGAAAGAGCGCCTGCGAGCACGCAAGGCGCTGGAGCTCGCGCGCGCCAGGGCCGCCAAGAAAAAAGAAGGGGTTCGCAGGATCAAAGTGAAGGAAGCGGCCCGAGCGAAGGCGGCGCGAGAGAAGGACAAGGCCCGCAAGGCCGTGACTGCGGCCCGGGCGAAAGCCGCCAAGGAGAAGGAGCGCGCGCGGCTCAAGGCTGCAAAGGAGAGGGAACGGGCGCGCAAGACCCTAGAGCTGCAAAGGACGCGCGAGCGGGTCGCGAAGGAAAGGCTGCGCCTCAAGGCGGCCAGAGAAAAACAGCGGGAGCGTGAGCGCATCGCGCGCGAAAAGGCCAAGGCGAAGGAGCTCGCCGCGCGCGAGAAGGCGAAAGCCAAGGAGCTCGCTGCGCTGGAGAAGGCCAAGGCGAAGGAAGCGGCGCTGCTTGCCAAGCAGAAGGAAAAGGAGCTCAAGGCCCAGCTCAAGCTTCAGGCGCAGGAGCTCATGAGACTGCGCAAGGCCGGCCGGCCACGCCGCAACGGCGACGCCGAACGCGCGCTGCTGCTGCGCGCGGAGGCCCGGCCCGAGGACGCCGAAGCTCGCCGCACTCGCCTGAAGAACCTCATCAAGCTCGGAAAAGAGCGCGGCTTCCTCACTTACGCCGAGATCAACGACCACCTGCCCGACGACATGGTGGATGCCGAGCAGATCGAGTCCATCATCTCGACGTTCAACGATATGGGCATCCAGGTCTACGACGAGGCTCCGGATGCGGACACGCTGCTCATTTCCGAGACCGCGCCGGCAGGGGTGCCGGACGAAGACGCGGAGGAAGAGGCGGAAGCGGCGCTCTCGACGGTCGACCCCGAATTCGGCCGCACTACCGACCCGGTGCGCATGTACATGCGCGAAATGGGATCGGTCGAGCTGCTCACGCGCGAAGGCGAGATCGAGATCGCAAAAAGGATCGAAGACGGTCTGAAGCACATGATTCAGGCGATCTCGGCCTGCCCGACAACCATCGCCGAAATCCTCGACCTGTCCGGCAGAGTCGGCCGCGATGAGATGCGCATCGACGAGCTGGTCGACGGTCTGATCGATCCGAACGCGAAAGACGAGCCGATCCAGGAGCTCGCCGACGATATCGAGCCCGAAGAAGAGGAAGAGTCCGAGGGTGAGGACGACAGCGCCGCACTTTCGGCCACCCTGCTGCGGCTGAAGGAGGACGCGCTCGCGCGCTTTGGCAAGATCCAGCGCCTCTACGAGAAGATGAAGCGTGCCCTGGCCGAGCACGGCCACCGAAGCAAGGAATACGTTCGTGTACGCGACCAGATCGGCAGCGAGTTGATGAACATCCGCTTCACTGCGCGCATCATCGAGAAATTGTGCGACAGCCTGCGCGGCATGGTGGACGAGGTGCGCAGCCACGAGCGCGAGATCATGAACCTGTGCGTGAACAAGGGCGGCATGCTGCGGCCCCACTTCATCAAGGAGTTTCCCGGCAGCGAGACGAACATGCGCTGGGTAAAGAACGAGATTGCAGCCGGAAGGCCCTGGAGCAGCCTGCTCTCGCGCTTCGAGCCCAACATCCTCGAGCAACAGCAAAAACTGCTTACGATCCAGAAGCGGATCGGCATTCCCCTGAAAGACCTCAAGGACATCAACAAGCAGATGTCCACGGGGGAGGCGAAAGCCCGCCGCGCGAAGCGCGAAATGACAGAAGCAAACCTGCGCCTGGTGATCTCGATCGCGAAGAAGTATACCAACCGCGGTCTGCAGTTCCTCGACCTGATCCAGGAGGGAAACATCGGCCTGATGAAGGCGGTGGACAAGTTCGAATACCGCCGCGGCTACAAGTTCTCGACTTACGCCACATGGTGGATCCGGCAGGCGATCACGCGCTCGATCGCCGACCAGGCCCGCACCATCCGCATCCCGGTGCACATGATCGAGACCATCAACAAGATGAACAGGATCTCCCGTCAGATCCTGCAGGAGACCGGGCAGGAACCGGACCCCGCGACGCTCGCGCAGAAGATGGAGATGCCCGAGGACAAGATCCGCAAGATCCTCAAGATTTCGAAGGAGCCGATTTCGATGGAGACGCCAATCGGCGACGACGACGACTCGCATCTGGGAGACTTCATCGAGGACCAGGCGACGCTCGCACCGAACGATGCAGCGATGTATGCATCCTTGCGCGAGGTCACCAAGGACGTGCTCGACTCGCTCACGCCGCGCGAAGCCAAGGTGCTGCGCATGCGCTTCGGCATCGAAATGAACACCGACCACACGCTGGAGGAGGTCGGCAAGCAGTTCGACGTCACGCGCGAGCGCATCCGGCAGATCGAGGCGAAGGCGTTGCGCAAGCTCCGCCACCCGTCGCGCTCCGAGCGGTTGAAGAGTTTCCTCGACAACAACTGACCAACAACAGGGCCGAGGCAAAGCGGGCAGGGTGATTTTCGGGGGCCTGTAGCTCAGCTGGTTAGAGCAGAGGACTCATAATCCTTTGGTCCCTGGTTCGAATCCAGGCGGGCCCACTTGAGGATGGGTAAGCAGTATTGGAGGAGGGAATGGTAAAGCGATTCCTGTTTTTCGCCGCGTTGACGGCGATTGTGACGCTGGCTCACGCTGCGACAATGGAAGAGGAGGTGCGCGCGGTCTTCGACAAGTACATAGCAATCCAAAACGCGCATGATTTGAAGTCGATGCGAAGCCTCCTCGCGGACTCCCCGGACTTTCTCTGGGTCAGCCGGGGCAAACCTATCTGGGGCCGGGAGGCCGCGCTCAAGAGCCTGGAGGAGCGCTACAAGGGGACTTGGCACATCGATGCCAACAAGAAAGAGCTGCGAGTCATTTCGATCAGCCGCCGCGTGGCGCAAGTCTACGCGCCGACGCTGCTCACCGTCGGAGATCCAGGCGTCGAACCGGCCAGGAACCGCCTCTACATCAACCTGGTGATGGTCAGGAAACCCGAAGGATGGCAGATAGTGAGCATCCTGCCCATCCTCGTCCCTCCGCAGTAGCCGCCGGCTCGGGCGGGATGGGGGCGGCAGGGCTGTTCGAGGTGGTTTAGTCCAGGAAGAAGGGGCTGTCTATTCGACCTTGGCGCCCGAGGCCTTTACCACCTTGGCCCATTTCACGACTTCGTTGTGGATGAAGGATCCGAATTCCTCGGGCGTCCACGATCTGGCCAGGGCGCCTTGCTGGGCGAGCTTCTCCTTCACGTCGGCCTGTGCGAGCGCCTTGTTCACCTCGGCGTTGATGCGCATGACGACCTCCTGCGGCGTGCCTTTGGGCACGACGATGCCGAACCAGGCCGTCGCTTCGTAGCCGGGCACGCCGGCTTCCTGCATGGTCGGCAGCTCGGGCAGCTCCGGGTAACGCGTGACCGTGGTCACCGCCAGCGCGCGCAGCTTGCCGCCGCGGATGTGCCCGATGGAAGACGTGAGGTTGTCGAACATCACGTCGACCTGCCCGCCGAGGAGGTCAGCGAGCGCCGGGCCGCTGCCCTTGTAGGGGATGTGCACGATGTCGACGCCGGTGAGCATCTTGAACATCTCGGCGGACATGTGGATCGAGGTGCCGCTGCCCGAAGAGGCGAAATTGATCTTGCCCGGCTTCGCCTTCGCAAGCGCGATGAACTCGGCGACCGATCGGGCGGGCACCGAAGGGTTCACGATCATCACGTTCGGCACCAGCGCGACCATCGCCGCGGGCGCGAGGTCCTTCTCGAGGTCGTAGTTCAGCTTAGCGTACAAAGTCGCGCTGATCGATTGCGCCACGGTCAGCTGCAAAATCGTGTACCCGTCCGGAGCGGATTTCGCCACGAACTCCGTGCCGACGTTGCCGGCCGCGCCGGGGCGGTTCTCGACGACTACCGACTGGCCGAGCGGCCCGCTGATCTTGTCCGCCATGATGCGCGCTGTGATGTCAGTCGCCCCGGCGGGCGGGAACGGAACGATGTAGCGCACGGGCTTGGACGGCCAGGTTTGGGCCTGGGCCGCCGCCGCGGCAAGAGACGCAACGAGAAACGCGAACACGATTCGGGCGAACATGGCAGCTCCTCCGAGAGATCTTCGGGGGGTATTCTAAGTCTTGCTGATTCGATTTGGTGTATGGTTCGCGGGACACGGAGGTCGAACTCATGACGAAGCCTATTCGGTTCGGTGTGGTCGGAGCCGCAGTCTTGCTTGTCGCGCCGGTGTGGGCCCAGGACACCGCCAAGCCCTCGCCCGTCAGGGTCGTGACCAAGACGCTTGTGGCTTCGGAAGCGCAGAAGGAATGCCTTTCCCTCAACAACAGGCAGCGGCTGCATTACAAGTTTCGCGCCGACGGGCCGTTGAACTTCAAGGTCTCGCACCAGGAGGAAAAAGAGGTCATCGATCTCAAGCGCGACGGTACGGAAAGCGCATCCGGCAGCTTCATGCCCAAGAAATCCGCCGATCATTGCCTCGTGTGGACCAACGCCGGCAAGCACTCGGTGACTCTTCGCTACGAGTTCCAGCGCGCTTCGCAGTGAACCCTCGACGAAGGGCGCGCGCGCCGCGGTGAGCGCATCTCCCGAAGACGCCGTGCTGCTGCTGCACGGGGCGTGGATGAACCGCTGGGTCATGAGCTATCTCGCTTTGGCTCTGCGGAAGGAAGGTTTCGCGGTGCAAACGCTGAGCTATCGCACGATGCGAGGCACGCTCGCGGAGCATCTTGCCCGCGTGGCCGAGAGAATCGCCGCGCTCGCTGCACCGCGCCTGCACCTGGTCGGCCACAGCCTGGGCGGGGTCATCGCGCTGCGCTACCTGCAGCGCGGCGCGGACCCGCGCGTGCGGCGCGCCGTGCTGCTCGGCTCGCCGGTCGCGGGCTGCCGCGCGGCGGCAGACCTCGCGCAGAGCGCGGGCGGGGAATTGCTGCTGGGGGCAAGCCTCGGGGTGTGGCGCGAGCCGGTCGATGTTTCGGTCGATCCCCGTTTCGAAGTCGGGGCGATCGCCGGCACCGTCGCGTTCGGACTGGGTCGCATGGTGACACGGCTGCCGAAGCCGAACGACGGAGTCGTCTGCCTCGACGAGACGAGGTTCCCCGCTCTGCGCGATCATATCGCCCTTCCCGTCGGCCACACCCTGATGCTGGTCTCGCCCCGGATCGCGCGCCAGACCGCCGCGTTCCTCAGGACCGGGGCATTCCGGCGATGAAGCGGCTCGCGGCTCTCGGCGCCCTCGTTCTCGTCCCGGGCTGCGCGTCGCTCGAATACTACGCGCAGGCGGTGGGGGGGCACCTGGAGGTGATGCGGCTCGCGGTTCCGATCGAGGAGCGCTTGCGCGAGGCGGACACGCCCGAGCCGCTCCGCGCAAAACTGGCGAAGGTGCTCGCCATCCGGGAATTCGCCAGTCGCGAGCTCGCGCTTCCGGACAACGAAAGCTACCGCCGCTACGCCGACATCGGCCGGCCCTTCGTGGTCTGGAACGTGTTTGCCGCGCCAGAATTCTCGGTGAAGCCGCTCGAGTCGTGCTTTCTTTTCGCCGGGTGCGCGAGCTATCGGGGCTTCTACTCCGAGGCGGCGGCGCAGCGACACGCGGCCACGCTTGCCGGCGAGGGCTACGATGTCCACGTCGGAGGCGTCGCGGCGTATTCGACGCTCGGCTGGTTCAGCGACCCGGTGCTCTCGACTTTCATTCAGTTCCCGGAGTCCGGAGTCGCGCGCATAGTCTTTCACGAGCTCGCCCACCAACTGGTCTACGTAAAAGGCGACACGATGTTCAACGAATCCTTCGCCTCTGCCGTGGAGGAGGAGGGCGTGCGCCGCTGGCTCGAGCGCGAGGGAACGCCCGCGCAGCGGGCGGCCTACGCGGACTCCCGGCGCGGGCGCTCGGAATTCGTCGCACTCGTGATC
>DASPWT010000179.1:0-6672 GCA_035637655.1 Burkholderiales bacterium
GAGCGAATTTCTGTATGTCAAGTTTGATAACTACAACACGTTCACGACCGGTCCCTTCGCCGCGGGCAACGTCTCGCCGCGCGAGGTCAAGCTCGAGGACTACATCTGGCGCGCCGGCATGAACTACAAGTTCTGGTAAGACCGGACCACGAAGTACGTTACAGAGCCCCGGGCTTGCGCCCGGGGCTTTCCTTTGCGGCTGCTCCACTGGCCATCCAAGCATCCTGGCGTCGTAGCCGGATGAGCGCAGCGAAAATCCGGATTTTCACGACGGCACTCCTTCCGTCCTCAGCTCAGCCGATTCGTTTCATGGGCGATGACGGCGGACAAGCGGCTTGACGAATTGTATATGCATATATATGCATATACACAGACATGCACTTAGATGTATTCGAAACGCTCGCCGATCCGACCCGCCGCCGCATCGTCCAGGCGCTGCGCGATGGCGAGCAGCAGGTGAATGACATCGTCCGGCAGGCCGGAATTCACCAGTCGGGTGTCTCTCGCCACCTCCGGATCCTGCACGACTCGGGCTTTGTCTCGGTGCGACCGAACGGGCAACGCCGGCTCTACGCGCTCCGGCCGGAGCCCTTTCGCGAGCTGGAGGCGTGGCTCGCGGGCTACCAGCGGCTGTGGGAGGCCCGCCTCGACCGCTTCGGCGCCGCGCTCGAGGAACAACGCAAGGGCCGCGGCGCCACCAGAAAGGAGCCACACAGATGAGTGAGACGAGCACATCCGCAGCAACCGGTGCGCCTCAGGCGAAGGTGGTCATTGAGCGCACGTACCGCGTGCGGATCGAGGATTTGTGGGAGCTGTGGACGACGAAGGGGGGCTTCGAGTCGTGGTGGGGTCCCGAGGGTTTTCGCGTCGAGGTCCACGCCCTCGAGGCGCGCACGGGGGGCGCGCTCGAGTACGACATGATCGCGCACGCGCCCGATGCGATCGCCGCTATGAAGCGCATGGGCCAACCGCTGTCCCACGGCACACGCGGACGGTTCGCCGAGTTCAAGCCGCTCGAGCGGCTGACGCTCGTGCACGTGATCGACTTCATCCCGGGTGTCGAGCCCTACGAGAGCACGATCGAGGTCGACTTCCACCCGTCGGGCGACCACGCTCGGATGGTGGTCACGCTCCACCCTCACCGCGACCCGCACTGGACGAAGATGTCGGCCGAGGGCTTCCGCAGCCAGCTCACAAAGCTCGACAAGCGGTTCGGCGGACCGGGGCGATAGGTCCCCGCACCGGCGTGGAGGCGATACCGGAGATGATCCGGCGGTCCTCCTTGCGCTCGGGCCTCGGCTGATTAACGGGCATGAACGGTTCGATCACCGCCCATTGTTCGTCCGAGAGCCAGAACACGTCCGCCCTCGCCGCCTCCGTGCTGCCGCAGGCCGCAATGAATCAGAGAACCAAAGACAGGCCAACACCTAGCCCTTGGCCCGCAGCAGCCGTGCGCGCTCCCGCTCCCAGCTACGCTTCTTCTCCGTCTCGCGCTTGTCGTGCAGCTTCTTGCCCCGCGCAAGCGCAAGCTCGAGCTTGGCGCGGCCCTTTTCGTTGAAATAGAGCTTGAGCGGCACCAGCGTCATTCCCTCGCGCTCGACCGCACCCATGAGCTTATGGATCTGGCGGCGGTGAAGCAGGAGCTTGCGGGCGCGCTTGGGCGCATGGTTGAAGCGGCCGCCCTGCAGATATTCCGGAATATTGGCGTTGACCCACCAGATCTCGCCGCCGCGCGCATCCGCATAGGATTCGGCAATGGATGCCTTGCCGCCGCGCAACGACTTCACCTCGGTGCCGGTGAGCGCGATGCCGGCCTCGAACGTCTCGCCGATCTGGTAGTTGAAGCGCGCCTTGCGATTGTGGGCGACGATGCGAACCTTGCTGTCCGATTTGGCGGCCATCCGCGCGTCCTAAGGGCACCGGGGCTGCCGGCAGGCATGCCCAAACCGGCGCGAACCATCGGATTAGCGAACGAAGCTCGTGCTGCCAATCTCTCTCGTTTCGCCCGTCAGGGCCCGCCTGCGGCATTCACGACGCCCCAACGCATTGAAGACGTGGATGACCGGGAACGCAGCCCGGCCATGACGCCCGCATCAAAACATCGTCTAACGCCGGTTGCTACCTTGCGGTTGCCGGCGTGACTTCTTCGACGTTGCGCCGAATGGCCTCGTAGCATTCGCACGATCTCGCCTTGAGGCCTTCCCAATCCACGATTTCGATCTGCCCACGGCGATAGCGGATGAGCCCTGCTTGCTGCAGCATATTGGCGACGACCGTCACGGTCGTGCGCCGCACCCCGAGCATTTGCGACAGGAACTCGTGAGTGAGATTGATCTTGTTGCTTTCGAGGCGGTCGCGCGCCTGCAGCAGCCACCGGCTCAGACGAGCCTCGACGGGATGCAGGGCGTTACATGCGGCGGTTTGCTGAACTTGGATCAGCAGCATCTCGCCATAGCGAACGACGATCCTGCAGACGGCTTCGTTTCCCTCGGCAATCTTGCGAAAGCGCGACGCCGTAATCCGCGAGGCCCATCCCCTCACCTGAACGACGGCGCGCGTGTGCGCGCGCCGCGATCCGAAACCGGCAAAGCTACCCACCGCACCTTCGAAGCCGATCGTCGCGGTCTCGATCGCCTCGCCTTGGCGCATCACAGCCAAAAGCGAAACGATGCCTTCGCGAGGAAAATAAACTTGCTCGATGCGCTCCCCCTGCTCCTGCAGGACTGTGCCCTGCTCGAGCTCGATATCCTTCAGATGCGGTGCGAGCAACGCAAAATCTTTCGCAGGGAGCGAAGCCAAAAGCAGATTGCGCCTGCCCGCGCGAGAGCGATCCAGTTCCACCCTGAGCCTTTCTCAATCTCATCGTCCGAGCCGACACCGCACCGCGCTCCGACGACGCACCCGTCCTGCCGCTGGCATTGGTAAGCCAGCGGCGTCCATGCTGTCTGTGCGGTATCCGACAAAGATGCTGCGAGGTGAGGGACTTAGAAGCAATGCCCGCGCAGGATCGATGAATACATGCCGGAAATCATTTCACATGAAGAAGAACGCCCTGCTCCGCATCGGGTTCCCCCATCACGCGAAGCTTGCCGAGAAACGCGTCATCTCGCGATAGCGCGATCATTCTTGCTCGCGCTTGAGCAGATCGCGAATTTCCGTGAGCAGCATCTCCTGCTTCGTCAATGCCGGCGCATTCGCCGGCT
The DNA here is from genome assembly GCA_035637655.1 of Burkholderiales bacterium. GTDB lineage: Bacteria > Pseudomonadota > Gammaproteobacteria > Burkholderiales > SG8-39 > VBDM01. Next base: position 3,204 of record DASPWT010000179.1, read on the forward strand.
CCGACTGCAGCATGCGATTCATCAGCTTGACCACGAGGAACAAGATCCAAGCGATGATGATGAAGTTGATGACGATGGTGACAAAATTTCCCCACGCCAGAACGGCGCCCTGCTTCTTGGCTTCGACCAGCGAATCGGCAGTGACCTTCGATGAGAGCGGGAGGAAGTAATTGGAGAAGTCGAAGCCGCCGTGAGCGCGCCGATGATGGGCGACAAGATATCGCCGACCAGCGAGTTGACGATCGAGCCGAAAGCGGCGCCGATGACGACGCCGATGGCGAGATCGACCGCGTTTCCCCGCAGTGCAAATTTCTTGAATTCCTCGAACATGCAACGCTCCCGCGTTAAGGACGCCGAACTCTCGGTCGTCATGCCCGCGCTTGTCGCGGGCATCCACGTCTTGTTTCCTTGATGCGGTTAAAAGACGTGGCTGCCGGGCCAACGGGGTCCCCGCCGACAAGGTCGGCGGCGTGCCCCGACCCGGCCATGACGAGCCATAACGAAATACAGCGTCGGTTGCCCGGCAGTCGCATCGCGAGGTGGCCAATGGCCTAAGAGCTCACTGGCCGAGTAGCCCGTTGGGCCAGCCCAATGGCCTAGTTGATCAGCCCGGCGTGGACCATCGCCTCGCGCACCACGGCTTTCGTCTTCTCTGCCAGCCGCACCATCGGCAGGCGCACCGTGTCCGCGCATTTTCCCAGCACCGAAAGCGCGTACTTCGCCGGCGCCGGATTGGTCTCTAAGAACAAGCCCATATGCAATGGCATCAGCTTGTCCTGCAGCTTGAGTGCCGTGGCGTAGTCGCCCTTGAGGCAGGCGTTTTGGAATTCGGCACACAGCCGCGGAGCCACGTTGGACGTCACCGAGATGCAGCCGTGCCCGCCATGGGCCATGAAGCCCAGCGCGCTTGCGTCCTCGCCGGAGAGTTGATTGAAGCCCTCCCCCATCGCCGCTCGCTGCTGCGAGACCCGGATCACGTTGGCGGTCGCATCCTTCACGCCGGCAATGTTGTCGAGCTCGAACAGGCGTTTCATTGTCTCGACCGACATGTCGATCACGGACCGTGCCGGAATATTGTAGATGATGATCGGAATGCCGGCCGCGTCGTTGATCGCCTTGAAGTGTTGATAGAGCCCCTCCTGCGTGGGCTTGTTGTAATAGGGCGTCACCACCAGCACCGCATCTGCGCGCGACTTCTCCGCATGCCGGACGAATTCAATTGCCTCTGCCGTGGAGTTGGAACCCGCTCCTGCGATCACCGGAACACGGCCGTTTGCCTGGTCGATGCACCACTCGACGACGCGCCCATGCTCCTCATGCGAGAGCGTCGGGCTTTCTCCGGTCGTGCCCACCGGGACGAGCCCGTTAGTGCCCTCGGCGACCTGCCAATCCACCAGGTCCCGCAGGGCCTTCTCATCGACCGCGCCGTTTGCAAAAGGGGTGACGAGCGCGGTAAACGAGCCTCGAAAGCTCGTCCTGGCGGTCATGATAAGATCCTCTAAATGCTTCGCGCGGGCGGCTGCGAATGAAACCTTGCCGCCTTTTTGCCGCGGTCCGGGTTGATGGTCCGCAGCTTAGCGCTTCATCAATATCCTATCAAATAAGTATTCACAGTGCAGCGAGACACCAGCGGAAAACCACCTTGATCAGTCAGACGCCTACGGGGTTTGTGGCCGGCATCCTTACGGGCTTCGCCGTCGCGCTGGCGACCTATCCCGCAGGCGCGGCCCCGCTGCCAAAGCCGCGGCCCGAGAGCGCGCCCGCGAAAGCTGGTACCCCATCGGGTACGACCGCAGCCGCGCAGCCCGCGGCCCGGCCTGCCCGCCCCTCTCTCGCCGCCAGCGAGGTCACCTCCGCGGCGGACGTCGCGGCCTTGAGGGATGCGGTCGCGGCCGCACGCCGGGGCAGGACGGCCCAAGCCGCCGACCTGCAGAAGACGATCAGTGATCCAGTGGCCCGCAAGCTGGTCGAATGGGCCATCCTGCGCAGCGACGACACCGAAAGCATCGACGTCAGCCGCTACATGGCGTTCATCACCGAAAACCCGAGCTGGCCATCGCTCACCCTGCTGCGGCGCCGTGCCGAGACGACGCTGTGGGCGGACCGACTCGAACCCGCCTTCGTGCGCGCCTTCTTCGGCAAGGAGCGCCCCACCACAACCAAAGGGAAATTCGCACTCGCCCGCGCCCTGCTGCTGCAGGGCGACCGCGCCGGCGCACAAAATTTGGTGCGTGAAGCGTGGCGCTACGACAGCTTCTCGAGCGAGCTCGAAAACCCGGCTCTCGACGTGTTCAGGGATTTGATCACGCCGGCGGATCACAAGGCGCGCATGGATATGCGGCTCTATGCCGAGGACGTCGACGGCGCGCTGCGCGCGGCCAACCGGGCCGGGGGCAATGCTGCGCTGATCGCCAAGGCGCGCATCGCGGTCATCAAGAAGGAAGGAAACACCAAGGCATTGCTTGATGCCGTGCCGCCAGAGGCGCACCGCGATATCGGCTACATTTTCAGCCGTGTCCAGTTCCTCCGCCGCGCCGATCAGATAAGCGAGGCCGCGCAGTGGATTCTGTCGCTGCCATCCGATTACGGACAGGCCCTTGATCCCGACCAGTGGTGGATCGAGCGTCGGCTCGTTGCCCGCAAGCTGCTCGACATCGGCGACGCCAAAACCGCGTACCGGGTAGCGCGGGATGCCGCGATTCCCAGCCGGGACAACTACCGCGCCGAGCATCAGTTCACCGCCGGGTGGATCGCGCTGCGCTTCCTCAACGATCCCGCAACCGCGCTCGCGCATTTCGCCAAGGTGGCGCAGGGGAACAGCAACCCGATCACGCTGGCGCGCGCCGGCTACTGGCAGGGGCGCGCGGCGGAAGCCTTGGGGCGAAGGGAGGACGCGCGCGCGTATTACGAGGCGGGGGCGCGCTATTCCACGGCCTACTATGGACAGCTGGCGCGCGCGCGGCTCGGTCACAAAGACATCGTCCTGCGCGCCCCGCCCGAGCCCCCGCCGGATCGGCGCGGCACGATCGCGCGGCTCGAGATCCTACGCGCAATCGAGCTTCTCTACGCCATCGACGAGCGGGACCTGATTGCCGGCGCGCTGGCCGACCTCGGCGAGCGCTCGATCGATACCGTTGCGCTCGCCGCCCTCGGCGAAGTGGCGGCCCGCCACAAAGATGCGCGCGCCATGCTGCTCCTCGGCAAGGCGGCGCTCGCGCGCGGGCTTCCGCTCGAGCACTATGCCTTTCCGACCCTCGGCATTCCCGACTACCAGCCCATTGGTCCGCCGATCGAGCCCGGCGTGGTCTACGCCATCGCTCGCCAGGAGAGCACCTTCAACCAAAAAACCGTGTCCAGCGCGCGTGCCATGGGCCTGATGCAGGTCACGCCCGACGCGGGGCGGTACGTGGCCAAGAAGTTCGGCGCGTCCTTCGACGAGAAGCGATTGCTGAGCGATCAGACCTACAAC
>DASPWT010000180.1:0-4440 GCA_035637655.1 Burkholderiales bacterium
CTTCGGCGAAATTCCTGTACAGGCCTTCGTCGGACACGCCCTTGTAGTAGAAAGGCGGCAGCATGAGGACGCCCGCGCAGCCGAGCGCGGTCGCGTGAGCCGTGAGCCGCACCGAGTCGGTGAGCGCGCAGCAGCCCGTTCCCGGCATAAGCACAGCGGCAGGCACGCCCTCCTGGACCAGCGTCTCCAGCAGCACCATGCGTTCGTCGACCGAAAGCGAGTTCGCCTCGCTGTTGGTGCCGAACACGGCGAGTCCGCGGCAGCCGTTCGCGAGCAGCCACTTGCAGTGCCGCACGTAGCGCTCGTTGTCGGGCGAGAGATCACGCTTGAATGGCGTCACCACGGGGGCGAGGACGCCTGAGAGCCGTTTCGGAGCAGTCATGGTCGGCGGATCGAAGAGGATCGGCGGCCGATTATCGCATCGTTTCACCGCACGCGCCGCGCGAGATTGACAAACAAAGGCCGTCGGCTATTCTTCTATCTCCCGCCCGACATAAACCTAAAAGGAGGAGAAACCGTGTCCGAGCCAACATTCCGCACGCACCGTTCCGCCCGCGCGATACTCGTGGGCGCCTTTGCCGCATTTTGCCTGACTCAGTTCGCGCCGGCGCTAGCCGCCGACGACTCGGGGAACGCTCGCGACCTCCTGCGCATTATGAAGAAGGCGCGCTTGATCGATCTTTCCCACACCTGGGATAAGTTCTCGCCCATTGCCTCGGTCAATCCGCCCTATTCGTTCGCGCTCGTCTCAACGCACGCGCTCGTCTCACCGGGCACGCCGGGTACGCGTGGCATGTTCGGCGACAACAACCAGCTCTCCTTTGCCGCCGAGGTCATGCACTTCAGCGGCCAGCACGGCGCGCCAAGCATCGACGCGATCGGGCACATTGGCCGCGACGGATCGCTGTTCGGCGGAATCGACGCAGCGGCTTCGACCAGCAACCCGGACGGGATCGGGACCGGCATAGGCCACGTGGGCGCTAACCTCGCCATCGATCAGTTCCCAACCGACCTAATGGTGAACCGCGGCATCCTGCTGGACGTGGCGCGCTTTGTCCGGGGCGACTCGAGCCCGCTGGACGCTCATACTCAGAAGGAGATTACCGCGGACCTTCTGGAGCGGACCGCGAAGCACCAGCACGTCAAGCTGAAGAAGGGCGACACCGTGTTCATCCGCACCGGCTATGGCCCGCTCTTCAAGTCCAATCCCAGCGTTTACGCGGACCCGGGGGCTTCACCCGGGCCCAGCGTCGGTGGCGCGAAATTCCTGATCGACCACGGCGCGCGCGTCGTTGGCAATGACACGCTGACCTTCGAGATGCGGCCGCCCGTCGTGACGTCGCCGACGTTTCAGGTGTTCCCCGTGCATATGCTGCTGATCGCCGATTCCGGGATTTACATCATCGAGAACCTGAACCTCGAGGAACTGTCGGAAGCGAAGGCGTATGAATTCGTGGTCGTGGTTCCGCCTTTGAAGATTCTCGGTGGTACGGGCTCCGCGCTGCGTGCTTTCGCGCTCGTTCCACGCGACGATTGAAAATCGAAAGGGACCCGGCAAGACCTTAAGCCGCCTTCTTGCCGGGCCCGTCACCGCTCTTCGCGCTGCGTTTCTCCGTCGCCGGTTCCTCCTCCACTTCATGGCTGGGCGGCTTCGTCGCCTGGCGTCCCGCCGTCCATTCTTCGCGCTCGCGAACCGCGAGCCGGTACGCCTGATCGCGGCCCGGCCAGTACGGCCTGGGCCAGAACTGGCCCGTGTGCTGGTACCAGGCCGCCGCGTGCAGCGTGAAATACGGATCGGCCAGGTGGCGGCGCGCCAGCGCGACCAGGTCGGCGCGGCCCGAGACGACGATGGTGTTCACCTGGTCGGCGCTGGTGATGTTCCCTACCGCCATCGTGGCGAGCCCGATTTCGTTACGGATCTTGTCGGCGAATGGCGTCTGGTACATGCGCCCGTATACCGGCTTCTGGTGCGGCACCACCTGGCCGGTCGAAACGTCGATCAGGTCGACGCCCGCTTCCTTGAAAGCCCGCCCGAGCGCAAGGAGGTCCTCCTCCGAAAGGCCGCCAGGCGCCCAGTCGGTCGCAGAGATCCGGATCGACATGGGCTTTTCCTCGGGCCAGGCCGCACGCATCGCGCAGAACAGCTCCAGCGGATAGCGAAGTCGGTTCGCGATCGGCCCGCCGTATTCGTCCCTGCGGAGGTTGGTGAGCGGCGAGATGAACGACGAGAGGAGGTACCCGTGCGCCATGTGCAGCTCGAGCATGTCGAATCCGGCCTGGTTCGCGTAGTCCGCGGAGCGCACGAACTCGTCCCGGATCCTGTCCATGTCGGCGCGGGTCATCTCGCGCGGCGTCTGCGATTGCGGGAGGTACGGGAGAGGCGAAGGCGCGACGAGCTCCCAGTTGCCCGACTCAAGGGGATAGTCCATGCGCTCCCAGCCGAGCTGGGTCGAGCCCTTGCGCCCCGAGTGGCCGAGCTGCATGCACAGCTTCGCGCCGGATTGCGCGTGACAGAAATCGACGATGCGCTTGAACTGGTCGCGTTGCGCTTCGTTCCACAGACCCGTGCAGCCCGGCGAGATGCGCGCTTCGGGCGAGGGGCAGGTCATCTCGACGAACACCAGGCCCGCGCCGCCGACGGCGCGGCTGCCAAGATGCACCAGGTGCCACTCGTTGGGCATGCCGTCCAGCGCCATGTACTGGTCCATGGGCGAAACCACCACGCGATTTTCCAGGCGCATCCCGCGAAGGGTGAACGGCATGAACATCGGCGGCGGCGGATTGCGCACCTGAACCTCGAATCCCGGCGGCAGCACCGTGTTCGCGAACCAGCGCGTGACGCCTTCGAGAAATTCCGGATCGCGCAATCGCACGTTCTCGTAGGTGATCTGCTTGGAGCGCGAGAGGACGCCGAAGGCAAACTGCGGCGGGTCCATGCTCCAGTAGCGGCGCATATTCTCGAACCAGGCGAGCGACACGTCCGCCGCGTGCTGGGTCTTCTCCACGTCCTCGCGCCGCTGCGCGTCATAGCGCGCGAGAGCCGTCTTGACGCCGCCTTCGATCCGCAGCGAGTCGAAGAGCGCGATTGCGTCCTCCATCGCGAGCTTGGTGCCCGAGCCGATGGAGAAGTGCGCCGTGGCCTTGGCGTCGCCTACCAGCACCACCCTGTCCATGACCCAGGTGGCATTGCGGATGTTGGGAAAATTGCGCCACAGCGAGCGGTTGGCGATGAGCCTGTGCCCGTCGAGCTCCTCGGCGAAGATGCGCTCCAGCGCGCGCAGCATGTGCGGCTCGTCCATCTTTTCGAAGCCCCAGCGCTCCCAAGTGTCGGCATTGGTCTCGATGATCCAGGTGCTCGCGCCCATTTCGTATTGATAGCAGTGCGCGAGCAGGATGCCGTGCTCGGTCTCCTTGAAGAAATACTTGAAGGCGTCGAGCGACCTGGTCGAGCCCAGCCACACGAACTTGTTCGCCCGCAGGTCGATCGAAGGCTTGAAGTGCTCGGGGTACGTCTCCCGCGTCCGCGAGTTGATGCCGTCCGCGGCCACGATGAGATCGCTGTCGGGAAAGTCTTCCGCGCCCGCTTCGGTCTGGAAACGCATCTGCACGCCCAGTTCGCGGCAGCGATCCTGCAGGAGCCTGAGCAGCGTGACCCGCGAGCAGCCGCAAAAGCCGTTGCCTCCGCAGCGCAGGGTGCGGCCCTTGTAGACGACGTCGACGTCGCCCCAGTAGGCGAAGCTGCGCCGGATCGATTCGTACGAAGGGCCGTCGGCATCGCGGAACGCCTCGAGCGTTTCGTCGGAAAACACCACGCCGAAGCCGAAGGTGTCGTCGGCGCGGTTGCGCTCGTGCACGGTGATGTCCCAGCGCGGCCATCGCTTCTTCGCGAGCAGCGCGAAGTACAGTCCGCCCGGTCCGCCGCCGATAATGCTGATCTTCACGCCTTGCCCTCAGTCTCGAATGAGTCGGGAAGCACCGCGATCGCCTCGATTTCCAGGCGCGCCAAGGCCTCCACGAGACCGCTCACCTGGACCACCGCCATCGCCGGGTAGTGCTTTCCCATCAGCTCGCGGTATGCCGGACCGATCGCCTTCAGCGAAGCGAGATACTCGTCGCGGTCGATCACGTACCAGGTCAGACGCACGATGTGCTCGGCCCGGCCGCCCGCCTGCGCGAGCACGTCGAGGATATTGCACATCGCCTGACGAAATTGCCCGGCGAAGTCCTTTGCCTGCCACACGCCCGACCCCGTCCATCCGACCTGCCCCGCGACATACACGGTAGTTCCGCCCCTGACCGCGATGCCGTTGGCAAAGCCGCGCGGCTTGGCCCAATCCGGAGGCTGGAGGATTTGCATCATGCGCGCTCCCTCAATTTGAACCTCTGCAGCTTTCCGGTCTCGGTGCGCGGCAGGGCGTCGACGAACTCGACCCGCCGCGG
>DASPWT010000181.1:0-19609 GCA_035637655.1 Burkholderiales bacterium
GCTCCATGCGCATGAAGCGCGAGCCTTTCACAAGCATCGTGGTCCGCGACCGCAGCTCCCCTCGAGCCGCAGAGATCAAGTCCTCCACGGTGGCGAAGTGTCGGGCCCCTTCTCCGAAAGCGGCGACGCAGGCGGAAGACAGCGCTCCGACGGCAAACAGACGGTCTACGCCGCGCTCGCGCGCGTAACGGCCGATCTCCTGATGGAATTCCACCCCGCGCTCGCCCACCTCCGCCATGTCGCCGAGCAGGAGGACTTTCGCGCCGCCTTCCGCGGCAAGTACGTCGATCGCAGCGCGCACCGAATCCGGATTTGCGTTGTAGCTGTCGTCGATGACTTTCGTCCCCGAGGAAGCGGTCCGGCGCTGCATGCGTCCGCCGATCGGACGGAATGCCGCAAGGCCCCGCGCGACCGCTTCTAGGCTTGCACCTGCGGCCAGGGCGCACGCGGCAGCGGCGAAGGCGTTCAGAACGTTGTGCCGGCCGTCGACATGGAGCTCGACCCTGGTCGCACCCTGCGGAGTGCGCAGATCTATCTCGCTTCCGAAATGCGCGAAGCGGTGGTGACCGCCCACCTGCGCAGGTTTCTCGAGTCCGAAGTCCTGAACGCGCCTGCCCGCGAGAAGCTCACGCCAATAACCGGAGAATTCGTCGTCCGCATTGATCACGCCCGTGCCCCCCGGCCGCATCGCTGCGAATACCGCGCCGTGTTCACGCGCGACCTCCGCGACGCCCTTCATGAACTCCTGATGCTCGCGCTGGGCGTTGTTGATGAGCGCGACCGTCGGAGAGGCGATGGCGGCGAGGGTGGCGGTTTCCCCCGGGTGATTGACCCCCAGCTCGACCACCGCTGCGCGATGGCTCCGGCGCAGTTTCAGCAACGTCAGCGGCAGGCCGATATCGTTGTTGAGGTTTCCCTCGGTCGCGAGCGCATGCGTCTCGCCGAAATGCTCGCGCAGGATCGCCGCGATCATCTCCTTGACCGTGGTCTTGCCGTTGGAGCCGATGACCACCACCAGCGGAATGTCGAAGCGCCCGCGCCAATGCGCGGCGAGCCGTCCGAGCGCGAGACGCGCGTTATCGACGACGAGAGACGGCAAGTCCCCCTGAGAAGCATCGGGTTCCTCGACGATTGCTGCGGCGGCCCCCCGTTCCTTTGCCGCCCCGATGAATCGGCGCCCGTCGAACCGCTCACCGCGCAGAGCGACGAACAGCGCGCCGCGCTCGAGCGTGCGGCTGTCGGTCGACACGGAATAGAAGCGGACATCGTCGCCGATGAGGCGCGCCCCGATTGCGGATGCGGCCTCGCGCAGGCTCATCATCGGCCCCATCGCGCGAGCGCTTCTTCGGCTTCGAGCGTATCGGAGAAAGGCAGTCGCCGGCCGTCGATCTCCTGGTGGGTTTCGTGACCTTTTCCGGCGATGAGCACCACGTCATCGGCGCTCGCCGAGGCGATAGTGCGGGCGATCGCCGTTCGCCGATCCTCTACGGATTCGTGCGCAACGGGGATAGCTGCGGTGATTTCGGCGATGATGGCGGCAGGAACCTCGCCGCGCGGATTGTCGCTGGTCACCACGATCGAATCGGCGTGACGCGAAGCGACCGCCCCCATCAGCGGCCGCTTGCCGCGATCGCGCTCGCCTCCGCAGCCGAACACGGCCACCAGGCGTCCGCCGCTCGCCCACGCAACGTCTTTCAGCGCGACCAGGGTCTTTTCCAGCGCGTCGGGCGTGTGGGCATAATCGACCACCACGAGAGGCTTACCCGCTCCGCCCAGCCGCTGCATGCGCCCCGCGACCGGTTGCAGGTCTGCAAGCGCGGCAGTGGCGCGCTCGAAAGGCACCCCGGAGACGAGCATCGTCGTGAGGACCCCCAGCAGATTGGACACGTTGAAGCGCCCAAGCAGGGCGCTTTCTATGCGCGTCTCGCCCCAGGAACTCTTGACATCGAAGGCGATCCCTTTCGGCGACACGTCGATCGCGTGCGCCTCGGCGTAGCGCTCGAGTCCCGCCCGGGCGGCGACTCCCGCGAAACAACTGTAGCCGGCGCGGTTGAGGCTGCGCCCGGCCAGCGCGCGAGCTATGTGCACCCCTTGCACGTCGTCCAGATTGAGCACGGCGTGCTTCAACTCAGGCGCTTCGAACAGGCTCTGCTTCGCGCGCGCGTAGTTCTCCATGTCGCCGTGATAGTCGAGGTGATCGCGCGAGAGATTGGTAAACAGCGCCGCCCCGAAAGCGACGCCGTTGACGCGCCCCTGCTCGAGGCCGATCGAGGTGACTTCCATCGCCACGCCCTGCGCCCCGGCGGCAAGCAGCCGTGCAAGCGAACGATGCAGCGCAACGGCGTCCGGCGTCGTGTTGGGTCCGGCATCGAGCTTGCCCCGCTCCTTGCTTCCGGATGGAGCCGGGAAGCCCGTGCCCAGAGTACCGATCACCGCGGTGCGCGCCCCGCAGGCGCCGCACGCCTGGGCAATCCAGTGGGTGCACGAGGTCTTGCCGTTGGTCCCGGTCACGCCCATCGTCCAGAGCTTCTCCGAGGGACGCCCGTAGATCTCGTGCGCAAGACGGCCGGCGAGCCCGCGCAGGTTGTCGACTCCGAGGTTGGGCACGCGCCAGGCGCTGTTCCATTCGAAGCCTTCGCTTTCCCACAGAACGGCGGCGGCGCCGCGCTCGAGCGCGCTCGGGATGAAGTCGCGCCCGTCGTGGCGCGCCCCTGGGTAGGCGAGAAACACTTCCCCCGCGGCCAGAGTCCGGCTGTCCACGGCAAGGTCCGTCATGCGCGCTCCTTGCGCAACGAGTCGCTTCCGGATGTGCTCGACTTGATCTCGCACACTTAAACGCTTTCCTTCACTTCCTCGCCTTCGGGGGGCAGCTCGATCGGCTGCATCGGCCCGTCGAGGGGCACGTCGAGCACCCGCAACGCCCCCGCCATCACCTGTGCAAACACCGGCGCCGCCACGCTCCCGCCGTAATACCGGCCGGCCGAGGGCTCGTCGATCATCACCGCGATCACGAGGCGCGGGCGCGAGGCAGGTGCGAATCCGACGAACGAGGACACGTACTTGTCGCCGGCATAGGTGCCGTTTTCCTGCTTGTGGGCGGTGCCCGTCTTTCCGGCAACGCGATAGCCCATGATCTGCGCGCGGGGCGCGGTGCCGCTCCGATTGACCGCCATCTCGAGCATCGCGCGAACCGCGGCCGCGGTCTTGGGAGCCATCACGCGACGCGCAGCGGGAGGGATGTCCACGCGGAGCAGGGAGAGCGGAACCAGCTCCCCGTCGCGGGCGAACACGCTGTAGGCGCGCGCGAGCTGAACCAGCGAGACCGATATGCCGTGCCCGTAGGACATCGTCGCCTGCTCGATCGGTCGCCAGCTCCGGTACGGCCGCAGCTTTCCGGCAGCCTCTCCGGGAAAACCCAGGCCGGGCGCCGCGCCGAAGCCCACGTCCCGGAACATTTCCCACATCGACTCGGCGGAGAGGGCGAGCGCAATCTTCGCCGCACCGACGTTGGAGGACTTCTGGATGACCTGTGCCACCGTGAGCGAGCGCTCGAAATGGGCGTCGTGGATGGTGGCCGCGCCTATGCTCAAGCTTCCCGGCGCGATCTGGATCACGGAATCCGGCCTTACCCGCCCCCCTTCCAGAGCGAGCGCGACGGTGAAGGGTTTGAGCGTCGAACCGGGTTCGAAAATATCGGTCAGGGTGCGGTTGCGGAGTTGTGCGCCGGCGAGCTTGTTGCGATTGTTCGGGTTGTATGTCGGAAAATTCGCCAGTGCGAGCAGCTCGCCCGTGTCGACATCGAGCACGACGACGCCGCCCGCTTTCGCCCGGTGCTGAGCGACCGCGGCTTTCAACTGGCTGAATGCGAGGTTCTGGATGCGGGCATCCAGAGCCAGAGCGAGGTCGTTGCCGTCCTGCGCGGCCTTGATCGACTCGACGTCCTCGACCGTCTGGCCGAGACGGTCCTTGATCACTCGGCGGCTGCCGGGCTTGCCGGCGAGCCGGTCCTGAAACGCGATCTCGACGCCCTCCTGGCCGATGTCGTCCGCGCCGGTGAAGCCGAGCACGTGCGCAGTGACTTCGCCGCTCGGGTAATAGCGCCGGTACTCGCGGTTCTCGAACAGTCCGGGGATGTGCAGGCCCGCAACGCGTTCGGCGACCTCCGGCGGGATCTGCCGCTTCAGGAAAACGAAATCCCGGCCTGCGTCGGCGAGGCGTTTCTCGATTTCCCCCAGCGACATCTCGAGCAATGCCGCCAGATGTCCAAGCTGCCGTTCGCTCGGATGCACTTCGCCCGGAATCGCCCAGATCGATTTCACTGGAGTGCTGATGGCGAGTGCTTCGCCGTTGCGGTCGAGGATGCGGCCGCGATTTGCCGGGATTTCGATAACCCGGCTATAGCGCGACTCGCCTTTCGCCTGCAGAAAATCGTTGTTCAGGCCCTGTAGGTAGACGGCGCGGCCAAACAGCAGGGCAAAGCATGCAATGAAGACGTAGAGTAGGAGTCTCGAGCGCCAAGTAGGCAGAGTGAGCGCGAGAACCGGACTGGCGGCGAAATTCATTTCGCCGCCTCCTGCGGCCGTACGATCTGGAGGCGTTTCGCGTCGGGGACACGCATGTGCAGCTGACGGCTGGCGATGCGTTCGACGCGTGCGTGCACCGCCCACGTGCTTGCTTCGAGCTGCAGCTGACCGTATTCGACTCCGAGCTGGCGTGAACGTTCCTGCTCCTGCTCGAGTTCGGCGAAAAGCTTGCGTGCCCGGTGCTGCGAGGTCACCAAGCCCAGTGCGCAGGCGGTCAGCACAAGTACAAGGAGCAGGTTCAAGCGAGTCATGGCGGGCCTGCGGGAAGTTTTTCGGCAACGCGCAGCACCGCGCTCCTCGCGCGGGGATTGGCCCTGACTTCCTCGGCGCCGGGCCTTGTCGGCCGACCGATGATGCGCAGCTTCGGAGGCGGCAGCTCCCGGGCTCTTACCGGCAGACGCTCGGGCAAGGCCGGCCGCGCGGCGCCGCGCATGAAGTTCTTTACGATGCGGTCTTCGAATGAATGGAAGCTGATCACGGCGAGGCGTCCACGGAAATTGAGCGCGGTGAGCGCTTGCGGCAGCGCTAGCGACAATTCCTCAAGCTCCTGATTGACGTGAATCCGTAGAGCTTGAAACGTCCGCGTCGCCGGATCCTGCCCCGGTTCACGCGTCCGGACGGCCGCAGCCACGAGAGCGGCAAGTTCCCCGGTCCGCCGGACGGGCCCTCTTCGCCTAGCAGCAACAATCGCCTTTGCAATCTGTTTAGCAAACCGTTCTTCGCCATAGCCGCTCAACACCTCCCTGATCTCGGCCTCGTCCGCCTGTTCGAGCCACTCGAACGCGCTCTGGCCCCGCGTCGGGTCCATGCGCATGTCGAGCGGTCCGTCAGCCCGGAAGCTGAAGCCGCGCCGCGGGTCGTCGAGCTGAGGCGAGGACATGCCCAGATCGAACAGCACCCCATCGACACCGCCCGCGCGCAGCGCATCTAGCGTCGCCTGCAACTCGCTGAAGCGCGCATGGACCGGCGTAAAGCGCGAGTCGCACAACTCGCGCGCAGCCACGATCGCCTCCGGATCCCGGTCCATTCCGATCAGCCGTCCGTGCGGACCGAGCCGCTCCAAAATCAGCCGGCCGTGACCGCCTCTGCCGAATGTCGCGTCGACGAACGTGCCGTCGCGCCTTGATTCGATCGCGAGCGCATCGACTGCCGGGCGGAGGAGAACGGGGAGGTGTGCACCGGCGCTCACAGGGAAAAGTTTTCGGTGCCCGGGGGCGGGTTAGTGCCCACTTGCGCGAGACCCCGTGCAAGTCGCTCGTCCCACGCCGCAATGTCCCAGATCTCGAAGTGGCTCCCCTGCCCCACCAGCATCACGTCCTTTTTCAGCCCGGCGAATTTGCGCAGCGCGGGCGACACGAGGATGCGCCCTTGAGCGTCGAGCTCCAGCTCTTCGGCGAAGCCGACCAGCAGCCGTTGCCACCAACGCGCCTGTTCGTTGAAGCTGGAGAGCGCCTGAACTTTGGCGCCGATCGGTTCCCAGGCGACGCGTGGATAAAGGAGCAAACAGCTATCGGGGTGGGCGGTGAGAACCACCGCGCGCCCTCCCGATAACAAGGCGTCCCGATACCGGGTCGGCACGGTAAGCCTTCCCTTGGCGTCGAGACTCAGCTCTGTCGCCCCCTGAAACAACGGTCCCCCTTCGAGTGGCGAAATGGAACGCCACAGTTCCCCACTAAAATCTACTTCCTACCACTCTAGAGGAAACAGAGGAGGCGGTCAAGCCTGAGATTGACGAAATTTTTAGCTACAACAGAGACTTAAGAGGACTTTCCGAGAATCTGCTTGATATAAAATAAAGATAAATAAATTAATATGTTACCGTGAAAACTGAATGTAATACATTAGGAAATCAGAGGGTTCCGATGGAAAAGTTTGGGAGTCCACCCTGCTAGAGGGTCGGGCCCACCTCGCCCGGCAACTTCTAATGCAGGTGTTTTTTTCCGGAGACGCCGCCAGGACGAACCTGAGTGCGGTCCTGCGGCCCCTCGGCGGCGCGGCGGGCGAACAGCTGGTTGACGAGGGCGGTCACCTCGCCGATCTCGGCGTCGCCGAAGTGGCGCGCGAGAAGCGCCGAAAGGTCGTCGATCATGCGTCGCTTTTGCATATCGCGGATCGACTCGGGCGTCGGGCCGACGAACACCCAGCTGTGCTCGTCCTGACCGTCCTCCTGGTAGTAGCTCACCTCGACCGCCGCCGCCTCCTCGGAGTAGGGCGACAGCGATTCGAATGCTCCTTCGAGCGAATGCTGGAAATTGCGCCCGACATATCCGGTCCAGCAGATGTCGAGCGAGCGCCGACGCCTGTCGAACACGATGCCGGGCTCGTCCTGATGGGCGCTGCGCGCATCGGCGAGACCGTCCACGTCGACGTAGTCGAACCAGTGTCTGAGCGCCAGTTCGATGTCCGTCTGGCTGACGCCGCTTTTCAACAACACCGTGCCGTGAACGTGAACTTCAGTATGCATTGCTTGCCCCCGGAAACACTGATGCTAGTCCGAGAAACCCGGGACTTCAACCCTTTCCGGCCATAGTCTGGACGGGGGAATGGGATAATACCGCCTCCGCTATGCCCAAGGAACCGAAATGACCGTCTCGAGCGACACCGTGAACATGGCGCTTTTCTGCGACTTCGAGAACGTCGCGCTGGGCGTGCGCGACGCGAAATACGCCAAGTTCGACATCAACAAGGTTCTCGAGCGCCTGCTCCTGAAGGGGAGCATCGTGCTGAAGAAGGCTTATTGCGATTGGGAGCGGTACAAGGAGTTCAAGGCGGACATGCATGAAGCGTCGTTCGAGCTCATCGAAATCCCGCATGTGCGCATGTCGGGAAAGAATTCGGCCGACATACGGATGGTGGTGGATGCGCTGGACCTTTGCTACACCAAATCCCACGTCGACACTTTTGTCATCATCAGCGGCGATTCCGATTTCTCGCCGCTCGTCTCTAAGCTGCGCGAAAACGACAAGACCGTGATCGGGGTGGGCGTGAAGAACTCCAGTTCCGATCTGCTGGTGGCGAACTGCGACGAGTTCATCTTCTACGACGATCTGGTGCGGGAAAAACCGGGGCACCGGCAGCCGAAGAAGAAGCCGCAGGCGAAGCCCGCCGTAAGCGGGGAGGCCGTGCCGAAAGACAACGAGGACAAGACCGAGAAGGCGCTGGAGCTCGTGATGCAGACGGTCGAGGCGCTCATCGACGAGCGCGGCGCCGAGGAGAAGATCTGGGCATCGATGGTGAAGCAGGCGCTCAAGCGCCGCAACCCAGGCTTCAACGAGTCCTATTACGGGTTCTCGTCGTTCTCAAAGCTCCTCGACGAAGCCGAGTCGCGCAAGATGTTGCAGCTCGAGCGGGACGAAAAATCGGGTGGCTACATTGTCAAGAGCGTCGCGCATTAGGAAGTTCAAACCCGTTCGATGACCAGAGCGATCCCCTGCCCCACGCCGATGCACATGGTGCACAGCGCGTAGCGGCTCTTGCTCGCGTGCAACTGGTACATCGCCGTGCTCACGAGGCGCGCGCCGGATGCGCCGAGCGGATGGCCGATCGCGATCGCACCGCCATTGGGATTCACATGCGCGGCGTCGTCAGGAAGGCCGAGGTCGCGCGTCACCGCGAGCGCTTGCGCAGCAAACGCCTCGTTCAGCTCGATCACGTCCATCTGCCCGAGCTTGAGCACGGTCTTCTCCAGCACCTTCCGGGTCGCTGGAGCCGGACCCACACCCATGATGCGCGGAGCGACCCCAGCGGTTGCCATTGCGAGAATGCGCGCCTTCGGTGTGAGCTTGTGCTTCTTCGCCGCGGCTTCGGAGGCAAGGATCATCGCGCAAGCGCCGTCGTTGATTCCTGAAGCGTTGCCCGGGGTCACCGTGCCCTCGGGCTTAACCACCCCTTTCAGCTTCGCAAGAGCTTCGAGCGTGATGTCCGGGCGCGGATGCTCGTCGCGATCCACCATCGTCACCGTTTTCTTACCCGGAACCGACACCGAAACAATCTCGCTCTTGTAGAACCCCTTCGCCTGCGCCGCCGCCCAGCGCTGCTGGCTTCGCAGCGCGAACGCGTCCTGTTCGGCCCGTCCCACCTTGAATTCCTCGGCGACGTTTTCGGCGGTCTCCGGCATCGAATCGATGCCGTACTTCGATTTCATCAGCGGGTTGACGAAACGCCAGCCAATGGTTGTGTCCTCGATTCTCGCGGCACGAGAGAACGCGCTGTCCGCCTTGGGAATGACAAAGGGGGCGCGCGACATATTCTCAACGCCCCCGGCGATCATCAATTGAGTCTCGCCGCACCGGATCGCCCGCGCGGCGGTGCCCACCGCATCCAGGCTCGAGCCGCACAAGCGGTTCACCGTGGCGCCCGGCACCGACTGCGGCAATCCCGCGAGAAGCAACGCCATGCGCGCGACGTTGCGGTTGTCTTCTCCGGCCTGGTTGACGCAGCCGTAGATCACGTCGTCGAGAGAGCCCCAGTCGACCGAAGGGTTGCGCTCCATGAGCGCCTTGAGCGGAAGCGTCGCGAGATCGTCGGTGCGGATCGAGGAGAGCGCGCCGCCGTAGCGCCCGAAGGGCGTGCGAACCGCGTCGCAGATGAAGACTTCGGTCATGCCTCGGAATCTATCAGACGCGGCCGGTCACGGGAATCGCGGCTCCATGGATCGCGCGCGCGGCGTCCGAGGCCAGAAACAGGATCACGTCGGCGAGCGCGTCCGGCGCGACCCAGCGCAGTGGGTCTGTCTTGGGCATGTCGGCGCGATTCTGTGGCGTGTCGATGATGCTGGGCAGGACGCAGTTGACGTTGATGCCTTTGTCGCGCAACTCGGCCGACATGCTCTCGGTGAGCCGGATCACCGCGCTCTTCGAGGCGCTGTAGGCGCCCATGTTCGCTTTGCCGGCGATGCCCGCGACGGCTCCGATGTTGACGATTTTTCCACGCCCCGCAGCGAGCATTTTCGGCACGACTGCCCGTGCGGTGTTCATCACCGATTTCGCATTGAGATCGAGCATGAGCTCCCAGGTGGCCTCGGGAGTCTCGTGCACCGGGTTCCCCATGCGGAAGCCGCCGGCGATATTGCACAGAACGTCGATCCCGGGGAACCGAACCGCCGCTATCGCCTGCGCCACCGACGCCGCGTCGAGCAGATCTGCGCGCAGCACGAGCTTGCGTTCATCGTCGCGCCCAAAAGCGGACCGCAAGACTTTGTCGTCGAGATCGATCAGGACCAGGGAGGCGCCATTCGACGCGAAGGCCGCAGCGACTGCGCGGCCTAAATTGCCCGCCGCGCCCGTGATCAGACAAGTCTTGCCTTCGAATGTCACGGCGTAGGCGGCGGGCGGGGCCCGCCGGGCTAGGCGACCTTCTTCGAATCTGCCTGGCCGGACTTCGCCCAGTATTCGGACGAAGCCTTCGCCTCGGCAAGCGCCTGGGCGTCCTCGAACCCCGGCGCCATCGACGCCGAAGTCCCAGCGAGCACTTGATGGTGGTCGATGTTGAGCAACCTCAGCCAGCTCTGCTGCCCCATGGTGAGCGCGATGAAGCAGCCCAGCTCGACCAGCTCGGGCTCGCTGAAATGCCCGTGGAGCCGTTCCCAGAACGCATCATCGGTGTTCAGGTGCCAGGTGATTGCCTCGGCATACGCAAGCGCCGCCTTCTGGCGCTCGTCGTAATTGCCGGACTTCTCGAAGTTCAGCAGGTCCTTGACGTGATCCTCCATGACGGCGCCGCTCGAGGCCGCCTTGATCGAGCGCTGATTGCCGCAGTATTCGCATTGAACGGAGCGCGATACGTAGAGCCGGCACAGCTCCTTGATGGAGTGGTCGCACACGCCGTTCTTGAAAATGTCGCGCCAGGAGTTGGCAAAGGCCCAGAAGCATTCGGGCACATGCGCGCGCACCGCGGAGCTCTCCGGCCGCGGCGTGCCTTCTCGCTGGCAGCGTTCCATTTCCTTGCGCATCCCCGCGTCCATCTTCTCCAGCGGAACGTAGCTGATTCTCTGTTTTGCCATGAGCTCTCCTGGCCGCTATCCGTGATTTAGCGAAATCAAAAGTCTGCGCTTTCAAGGACCCGGCTGCAAGGGCGGATTACTGCGGCTTGATGCCCGCCGCCTTGATGACGCGCGCGTACTCGTCGATTTCGCTGCGCACGAAACGGGCGAATTCTTCCGGCGACATGTCCATGGTGTCGTTGCCGAGGTTGCCGAGTCTCTCGCGCACGCCCGGATCCGCGAGCGCCTTGCGCGTGTCCGCGGAGATCTTCGCGACGACATTCGCCGGCGTGCCGGCGGGAGCCCAGACGCCGAACCACAAGGGCGCATCCGCCCCCCGGACCCCCGCTTCGCCCGTGGTCGGAACTTCCGGCAGCTGGCTGTTGCGCTTCGCCGTGCTCACGGCGAGCGCCCGCACCCTGCCGCCCTTGAGGTGCGGTATCGCTGCCGAAATCGGTGCCCAGTAGCAATCAACCGACCCGCTCAACATCGCCTGGATCACTTCAGGCGTGCCCTTGAACGGGACCTGGGTGACGTTGATTTTGGCCGCCGCGACGAACTTCTCCGTGTTGAGGTGCGTGCCGCTGCCGATCCCGGCATGGCCCCAGTTGATCGTACCCGGCTTGGCCTTCGCCGCGTTCACGAGATCCATCACGTTTTTGTAAGGCGACCCTGCGTTCACGACGAGGACATTCGGCTGCGAGGTGAGCGGCACGACGTCGACGAAATCCTTGGTCGTCTCGTATGGCAGCTTGGCGTAGATTGCGGGGTTTACAGAATGCGCGTTGGAATTGATGAGCAGCGTGTAGCCGTCCGGCACGGCTTTCGCAACGACGTTCGAGCCGATCGATCCCCCCGCGCCGGAGCGGTTCTCGAGCACGACCGGTTGCCCCCAGATTTCGGAAACCTTCTGCATCACGATGCGTCCGACGATGTCGGTCGAGCTGCCGGGCGTGAAGGAAATGATCACGTGCACCGGCTTGCTCGGGTAGTCCTGCGCCGACGCCTGGGACGCGGCCGCAGCCAGCGCCACCGCGGCAATGCCCATTATGTTTTTCATTTGAAGCTCCTCTGTGAAAGATTATTGCGACAGTCCGTCGCCGACCGTTTTGTTTTCCGGTTTCAGCTCGATCCCCGACGCCTTCGCCTGATGCAAGAGCAGGGTCGAGAAGTCCTCCTCGGTCATGCCGGCGCCCATCATCGATTGGATCAGATCGCGGGTTATCGAGGCGAGCGGCATCGGCACTTCGAACTTCCGACCGGCCTCGAGTCCCAGGTCCATGTCCTTCCGGAGCAGATACGGCGTAAACGTGACGTGGAAGTCGAGATTGACGAAGGCCGGGGCCTTGTAGCGCGTGAAAGTCGAGCCCATCACGCTCTTGTTCAGGAAATCGAGGAAGGCGTGGCGAGGCACGCCCGCCTTTTGCGCGAGCACCGTGATCTCCGCCATGCATTGCGTCACCACGCCCAGCATCACGTTGTGACAAATTTTGACGATGCGCGAAAGTTCCCCTTCGCCTACGTAGGACGAGCCCTGCCCCATCTTGTCCAGGTATGGCGCCGCCGCATCGTAAGCCGACTTGGGGCCCGACACGACGAAGGTGAGCTTGCCCGCCTTAATCACCTTGGCATTGCCCGAGACCGGCGCGGACAGCAGCTCGACGCCGCGCGCGCCGAGAATCTTGCGAAGCTCGGCCGAGCCTTCGAGCGAGATCGAGGAGCATTCGACCACCATCCTGAGCTTGGCGCTCCCGGACAATAACCCCTTCGGTCCCGCAATCACTTCCTTGACGTCGTCGTAGGTCGAGACCATGCAGAACACGATCTCGCAACCCGCGAGTTCCGGGAGCGAATCGACGATCTTCGCGCCGTCCTTCGCGAGCGGCTCGGCTTTCGCGCGGGTGCGGTTCCATACGGTGAGGTCGCAACCGCTCCGTGCCAGGCGCCGCGCCATCTCGAAGCCCATGCGGCCGGTACCGATCCAGCCGAGCTTCGCGGCTCTTGCGGCAGTCAATTCAGCTCTCCTCGGGAGTTCATTTCGGCGCGGTCTCGATCACCGCGAGCACCGTTCCCACCGGCACCGTCGTGCCCGGTTCGACCAGGATCGCTTTGAGCACGCCACTTGCAATCGCGGGAATCTCGGTGGTCACCTTGTCGGTCTCGACGTCGAATAGCGGCTCGTCCGCTTTGATGCTGTCGCCGACTTTCTTGTACCAGTTGGCGACCGTGCCTTCGGTCACCGTTTCGCCCAGCTGGGGCATGATCACATCCATTCCTGGTTTCTCCTGTTGACTGCTAAGCGGCGCGGCGCGAGTCGAGCGCTCGGCGAACATCGGCAATGATGCGAGCGACCGAAGGCACGACCGCGTCCTCGAGCTGGTCGGCGGCGGGGAGCGGAATGTGAGGCGTGGTGATCCGGACGATCGGTCCCTTGAGCGCCCCGAAAATTTCCTCCTGGATGACCGAGGCGATCTCCGCGCCCCAGCCGCACAGCCGCGGGTTCTCTTCCACGGTGAAAACGCGCCCGGTGCGCGCCGATTCGGCGAGCAGGGTCTGCGTATCGAGCGGCACGAGCGAGCGCACGTCGATCACGGTCGCCGAAATGCCGTGTTCGACCGCCAGCGTTTCCGCAGCCTTGAGTGCCCGTGGGACCATGGCGGCGAGCGCGATCACCGTGACGTCCTTGCCTTCGCGCAGCACCTTTGCTTTTCCGAGCGGCTCGACGTGCTCGCCGTCGGGCACTTCGCCCTTATTGGCGAGCAGGCTCTTGTGCTCGAAGAACACGACCGGGTCGGGATCGCGAATTGCGGCGGCAAGCAGCCCCTTCGCGTCGGCCGGGGTGGAAGGCGCCACGACTTTCAGGCCCGGCACCGCCATCGCCCAGTTCTCGACACTCTGGGAATGCTGCGCGCCGAAGCGCGAGCCCGCGCCGTTCGCCGTTCGGATCACGAGCGGAATCGTGATCTGCCCGTCGCTCATGTAGCGCGTCTTGGCGATCTCGTTCGCGACATAATCCCAGCAGCAGGCGAGAAAGTCCGAGAACATGATCTCGGCGACGGGCTTCAAGCCCGTCATCGCCGCGCCCATCGCCGCGCCGAGGATGGCGAGCTCCGAAATCGGGGTATCTTTCACGCGCCTGGGGCCGAACTCCTCGAAAAGGCCCACCGTGGTCTTGAACACGCCGCCGGCGGCAGCGGTGTCCTCGCCAAACAGCACGACGCGCTCGTCGCGCCTCATTTCCTGCGCGATCCCGGCGGCGACCGCTTCCCGGTAGCTCAGTTGCGCCATGCGTTGCCTCCGTCGGCCCATACGTCGGTCATCGCCGACTCGAGCGCGGGCGTGGGCGAGGCCTTCGCGGCTTCGGTCGCCTGCTCGAGCTTCGCCATCGTCTCGGACTCGATTTGCGCGAGCTTCGCCTCCGGGGTGCCCGTGGCCAGCAGCCGGCCGCGATAGAGGGTCACCGGATCGCGCTTGAGCCACTCCTCGAGTTCCTCTTTCGGACGGTATTTCGCCGGGTCGGCGCGCGAATGCCCGCTGTGGCGGTAGGTGAGGCATTCGACGAGCGAAGGCCCCCCGCCCGAGCGTGCCTTGGCGATCGCATCGCGCGCGGCGCTGTATACGATGTCGGCATCGTTGCCGTCGATCACCTGGCGCGGGAGGCCGTAGCTTGCGGCGCGGTCGGCGGCCGGGTGTTTCACCGCGGTAACGGCCGAAATCGGCGTGTACTCCATGTACAGGTTGTTCTCACAGACGAAGATGACCGGCAGCTTCCACACCGCCGCGAGATTGAGCGCCTCGTGGAAAGCGCCGATGTTGGTGGCGCCGTCGCCGAAGAACGCGCAGGCGACCTGTTTCGTGCCGCGATACTGCGCCGACCACGCGGCGCCCGCTGCGATCGGCAGATGCGCGCCGACGATGGCGTAGGAACCCATCACGCCGTGCTCCACGCTCGTCAGGTGCATCGAGCCGCCCTTGCCTTTCATCAGGCCGCACTGCCGGCCCATCAATTCGCCCAGCACCGACAGCATCGGAGCGCCCCGCGCAAGCGTGTGGTGATGGCCGCGATAGGTGCAGAAGCTGTAGTCGTCCTTGTTCATCGCAGCGGCGAAGCCGGCCGCGACCGCCTCCTGGCCGAGCGCGAGGTGGCTCGTGCCTTTCACCAGGTTCTGCAGGAACAGGTCGTAGGCGCGCTTTTCGCAATAGCGGATTTCGACCTGCAGCCGGTACAGCCTCAACCGCGTCGCTTCGGGGATCTCTTGGCTGCGGTGCGCCGGATGCGCCTCTCGGGTCAAGCTCATGTCGGAAACTGGCTCCTTTAGCTTCGGTACGGATTTGCGATCGGCAGCTCTTCGGCGGGATAGAGCGAGATGATCTTCGCGCCTTCGGGCGTGAGGATCACCTCCTCCTCGATGCGCGCGGCCGAGATGCCGTCGCTCGCCGGGCAATAGGTCTCGACTGCGAACACCATGCCCGCTTTCAGCTCGATCGGCTCTTTGAAGGAAGTGAGCCGCGAGATCAACGGCCGCTCATGCAGGCCGAGTCCCAGCCCGTGGCAGAAGTTCAGGCCGAATGCTTCCATCTCACTCGCAAAGCCGATCTCCTTCGCTTCCGGGAAGGCGCGGGCGATCTTGTCGCTAGCCACCCCGGGCTTTAAAAGGTCGATCGCCTTGTCTATCCACTCGCGCGCTTTTCTGTACGCGGTGCGCTGCGGCGCCGTGGCGCGACCCACGTTGAAGGTGCGGTAGTAGCAGGTACGATAGCCCATGAAGGACTGGATGACGTCGAAGAAGGCCTGGTCGCCGGGCCGGATCAGCCGGTCGGTGAAGTTGTGCGGGTGCGGCGAGCAGCGCTCGCCCGAAATCGAGTTGATCGCCTCGACGCAGTCCGAGCCCATCTCGTAGAGCCTCGCGGTCGCGAGCGCCACGATCTGCGATTCTTTCACGCCGGGCTTGAGCGCCTCGGCGATGTCCTGGTAGACGCCGTCGACCATCGCGGAGGCCATGTTGAGGAGCGTCAGTTCGTCGATGTTCTTCACCTCGCGCGCCTGGAGCATCACCTGCTGGCCGTCGCGCACCTCCACCCCGAGCTTCTGTAATTCGAACAGCATCGGCGGCTCGACCACGTCCAGGCCGAGCGGCATGTCGCCTACGCCTTCGGCGTCGAGGATCGCCTTGATCTCCTTCGCCGCGTCGCGGAACAGCGTGATGTCGCTGCCCACCGCGCCGCGCATGCCCAGGAGTCCCGCGCGGCAATGGTCGCTGTGCAACCACGGCGCGTACAGGCGATGGTGCTTCGCCGCGCTGCCGAAATCCCAGATGTACGGGTCGCCCGTGCCGGTGAGCAGCGAGTAGCGCGTGAGCTTGTCGCGCGCCCATTCGCCGATGACGGTGCTGGTGGTGTAGCGGATGTTGTGCTGGTCGAACGAAAGCAGCCCGCCCAGGCCCGAGGTCGCGAGAGCGGCGCGCACGCGCGCGAGACGATATTCGTGCAGCCGCCTGAAATTGATGCGCTCCTCGAAATCGACCTGGGTGTGACCCGGCGCCTGCAGCGGCCGCTTCCAGTTGTGGTGCGGGTCGATGTCGTCGGGCCGAACTATTTTCGGTTCGGCTGTCTTTTTCGGTTTGGCCATCGACTTTTTCCCAGGACGACTTTTCGCAGAACGCGAAGTATGCCACGCGAACGCTCTAATTCGCTTTGATCCCCGCCGTCTTGATCAGTTTGGCGTTCGACTCGAATTCCTGCTTGATCATCGCTTCGAAATCGGGTAGCGACATCGTCAGAGGATCCACGCCCAGCTTGAGGAAGCGCTCGCGCACGTCGGGCGAGTTCACTGCCGCGTTGAATTCCTTGTTCAGCCGCAGGACGATGTCGCGCGGCGTTTTTGCCGCGACCAGGGCGCCTATCCAGAAGTTGTAGTCGGAGTTCGGATAGCCCGCTTCGACGCTGGTGGGGACGTCGGGAAAGAGCGCGCTGCGCTTTGCCGACCCGACTGCAAGCGCGCGCAGCTTGCCTTCCTTGACTTGCGGACCCACCTGAAACGGAAGCGCAAAATAGAAATCGGCGCGCCCGGTGAGGACTTCGGTGAGCGCATCCGGCGCGCCCTTCATGGGCACCTGCAGCACCTCGATTCCCGCGGAGATGCGAAAGCGCTCAAGGTTCATGTGCGTGGAGCTGCCGATTCCGGCCGTCGTGGCGACGAGCGCTCCGGGCTTGGCCTTGGCCGCAGCGACGAGGTCAGCGATGCTCTTGTAGTTCTTGGCTGTCGAGACGACCAACACGGTGGGAACCGTGCCCAAGGTCGCTACCGGCGTAAGATCCTTCGGGTCGAGCGGTCCGGGGGAAAGCAGCGGCGCCACCGTGAACGCGGAGGTGTAGATACTGATCACATGTCCGTCCGGATCGGCCTTGGCGACGTAAGCAGCGCCGATCAGCCCGCCCACGCCGAGCTTGTTCTCGACGATCACCGGCTGGCCGAGACTGGCCTGCAGCTTTTCGGCGACGATGCGCGCCGTCGTGTCCGAGGCGCTGCCCGGCGTGACGCCCGAAACGAGGTGGATGGTCTTGCTGGGAAAAGTCTGGGCGGCGGCGATGCCCGGGACGAGCATTGCTGCTGCGAGCCAGGTCCACCGATTGCGTCTTGACATGGTCATTCTCTCCTGTGTTCGGCCGTCAAGTCCTGGGCAGCCCGAGCTGCCCGGCAAGCCAGTCGGCCGTCCGGCTTCGATAGCGATAGGGGCGATTGTTGGCATTGTGCCCGCCGTCCTCGACGATCAGCAACTCTACCGGACCGGAGACGCTCTTCGCCAGCCGCTCGGCGTGCGAAGCCGGCACGAGCCGGTCCTGGCGCCCGGTCACGATGAAGATCGGGCAGGCGATTTTCGCCGCAGCCTCTGTCATCGACAGGGTCGCGGCGTGGCGCAGCGCATCGGCCTCGGTCGCACAGTGGCTGCGCACGCGAAACGCTTCGCGCGTCAGCACCGGCAGCGCGCCCCAGATTTCCTTCCATTCGAACGGCCCGGAGAGCGCGATACAGGCGCGGATGCGCTTTTCGTATGCGCTCGCGCGCGGCGCGTAGTAGCCGCCGAGGCTCACGCCCCACATGGCGATCTTCGCAGCGTCGAGATCGGCGCGCTTTTCGATCCAGTCGCACACCGCGCGCGCGGCGCGTTCGTAGTCGCCGCAGATCGGGATCTCGTACTCCGCCTCGCCCTGCCCGGGCCCGTCGATCGCGAGGATCGCGATGTCGCGCGCGAGGAAAGGCTCCGCGTAGGCGTGCAGCTCCTCCTTGGTGGAATCCAGGCCCGGCGCCATGATCAATATCGGCGACCGTCCCGTCGCGCCCGCCGGCCGCCGCAGTATTCCATAGAGCGTCTTGCCCTCGAACGGTATCGCGACGCGCTCGCCTGTCGGGCGCATGAGCGAAAGCGCCGCCTTGTAGCAATCGACCGAGCGCAGGTGCGCGTCGCGCATCTGCTTCTGATCGTGCACGAAAACGAACTTGGCGAAGTGGTAGTACATCGCCGCGCGCACCAGGTGCTCGCCGGCAGTGAGCTGGTACCCTTCGGAGAGCGCTTCGCGCCCGAGCGTCTCGTGCACCTTGCCGCGCTCGCACCAGGCGCGGCACCAGTCCTCCCAGCGCCCGATTCCGGCTGTGACCTCCTCGAAATCGGCGAGCAGCACGCCGTTCGAGACGAATCTCGGCGCCCAGTGCGCGATCGCCGTCGCGACGCGCGGGTCGGAGGATCTTGTTTTCGTTTCCACTTCGGACATTGAAGAATCAGTCAATTCCGTAAATGCACCTCGCACAGTACAACAAATTGATAGCACCGATTGTAATTCTTCGCCATCGGTGGGATAGTCACCAGTGTTTGCCGGTGGAAATACGAAACACCGCAGGGGGAAACGGAATGAAACACGGAGTCTCGACACTCGCGCTTGCGCTCGCCGCGGCCACCGCTCATGCGCAGCGAAGCGATCTCAACGAAACGCAGCTGCTCGGCCGCCAGGTCTTCGCGCAGTCGTGCGGCATCTGCCATCTGCAGCCGTCGATGGGCGTCAAGACCTACGGGCCGCCGCTGAACAAGGCCTCGGCTGGCGGGAACGACGAGGTCATGCGCGCGTTCATCGTCAACGGCAGCGACCGCATGCCTGCGTTCAAGTACTACCTCAAGCCCAGTGAGATCGACGCCATCATCGCTTATCTGAGAACTGTTCCAGGAGAATCCCGATGAGCAAGGTACTCGCTTCACTCCTCGCCTGCGCAACGTCCGTGCTCGCGGCGAGCGCGGCCCACGCGGTCGATCAATCGCTGAGCGGCGCGATCACGTCGCGATCCGGCCAGAAACTCGAAGGCGTCACGGTATCCGCCAAGCTGGAGGGCTCCACCATCACCACCAGCGTGTATACGGACACCGCGGGCGATTATTTTTTCCCGCCCCTGCCCGCGGGCAAGTACCGCGTGTGGGCGCAGGCGCTCGGCTTTGAAACCAGCAAGGGCGCTGTCGAACTGTCCGCGGCGCGGCGAGCGGATTTCACGCTGCAGGAGATGACCGACCCCGAGCGGCGCTTCCGCCAGCTGCCCGGCGAGATGATGGTCGCGGCATTGCCGGAGGCGAGCGCCGACGACGCCCGCGCCAAGAAGATTTTCCTGAACAACTGCACCGGCTGCCACTCGACCAGCTACGCGCTGCAATTCCGCTTCGACGAAGCCGGCTGGAGCAAGATCATCGATCTGATGAAAGTCGTGCCGGTCACCGGCGTCTATCCGGGGCCGAACGCGAAGTCCAACCAGATCATGGAGCGCCACCAGAAGGAGCTCTCCGCCTACCTCGCGCGCGCGCGCGGCCCGGGCGAGTCGTCGATGAAGGCGGTGGCGCGTGCGCGGCCCACCGGCGAAGCGGCGCGCGCCGTCTGGACGCTCTACGACCTGCCCCTCAATCCCGATGCGGGCATCGGCACCCGCTACAACCCGAACGACGGCACCGACTGGTCGCTCGGCACCACTTCGAAAATGGGCCAGCTGCCGCACGACGGCGCGCTGGGCCTG
>DASPWT010000182.1:0-6021 GCA_035637655.1 Burkholderiales bacterium
CTTTTACTGGATCGTGAGCTGCTTGGCGGCGGCCGTCGCCTTCTTGGGCAGCGTCAGTTCGAGCACGCCGTCCGTGTACCTGGCGCTGGCCCGGGCTTCGTCAATTTCCTGGCCCAGCCGGAAGGCGCGCGATACCGTGCCGAAGTAGCGCTCGCTGTGCAGCACGCGCTCGCCGTCTTTTTCATCGCGCTCGGCGCGCGACTCGGCACTGATCGACACCTGGTCGCCGTCGATGTTGACCTTGATGTCTTCCTTCTTGACTCCCGGCAGCTCGGCGAGCACCTTGTATTCGCCGTTCTGCTCGGCCACATCGACCTTCATGCGGCGCAGCGGAGCGGCCGCTTCAAACCCGACCGGCCCGACGACAAAACCTCTGAAGATGTCGTCGACCAGGTCGCCAAACGGGTCGTAACGAGTAATGTTTGCCATGGTTCTCTCCTGTTCAGTGCGGGCGAGAGCCCGCGTTCCGTGGGTAAAGGTGGGGGCCGTGCCGGCGATTTCAATGGCGCTTGCAACGCTTCGTGGAAGCTCCGAATGCGCTTGAACTGGAGCGCACCGTCCCTATTTAATGGCGCTCTTGCAGCTCCCTGACTTCGGCCACCACGCGGCCCGAACCTCGACCTGTCCATGCGCGGCCGCTGCAGCGGCAAGCAATACCAACCCGAGGAGCGCCCTTGTCATCGTCCGCATCTTCAAGGCGTCACAGCACGTAGCGCGCGAGGTCCTCGCTCTGCGCGAGCTCCTTGAGTTTCGCATCGACGAAAGCGGCGTCGATGCTGAAGCTCTCCTTGCCGCGTTTGCCCGCCTCGAACGAAATCTCCTCCAGCAGCTTCTCCATCACCGTATACAGGCGCCGGGCGCCGATGTTCTCGGTCTTCTCATTCACCGACCAGGCGATCTCGGCGAGGCGCCGGACCCCGTCCGATACGAAAGAGATTTCGACCTCCTCCGTGGCGAGCAGCGCCTGGTACTGCCGGGTGAGGCATGCGTCGGTCGCCGTGAGGATCCTCTCGAAATCCTCCACCGAAAGCGAATCCAGCTCGACGCGAATGGGAAAGCGCCCCTGCAGCTCCGGAATCAGGTCGGAAGGTTTGGAAAGATGAAACGCCCCGCTCGCGATGAAGAGTACATGGTCGGTTTTCACCATTCCGTACTTGGTGGAGACGGTGGTGCCTTCCACGAGGGGGAGCAGGTCCCGCTGCACGCCCTGGCGTGAAACGTCGGCGCCGACCGTCTCCCCGCGGCTCGCGATCTTGTCGATCTCGTCCAGAAACACGATGCCGTTCTCCTCGACGTTGGCGAGGGCCTTGGCACGCAGGTCCTCCTCGTTGATAAGGCGACCCGCCTCCTCGTCGGTGAGCATCCTCATCGCTTCGCGGATCTTCATCCTCCGCAGTTTTCTCCTGCCGCCGCCCAGATTCTGAAACATGCCCTGGATCTGCTGCGTCAGCTCCTCCATCCCGGGCGGGGCGAATATCTCCATATGCGCCTGCGGCGCAGACACTTCGATCTCGACCTCCCGGTCGTCGAGCTCGCCCTCGCGCAGTTTCTTGCGGAATTTCTGCCGCGTCGCCGATTCCTCTTCGCCGACGGCATTCCCGGGAGGCCCGGCTTCGTCCGCCCCGAGGGGGCTTGTCCGGCGGACCGGCGGCAACAGGACATCGAGCACCCGCTCCTCGGCCGAATCCTCGGCTCTGCGTCGCACTTTTTTCGTCGCCGCTTCGCGAGTGTCCTTGATCGAGATTTCGACGAGGTCGCGAACGATCGTATCGACGTCGCGACCGACATAGCCGACCTCGGTGAACTTCGTCGCTTCGACCTTGATGAAAGGCGCATCCGCGAGCCGCGCGAGGCGCCGCGCGATTTCGGTCTTGCCGACGCCCGTCGGTCCGATCATGAGGATGTTCTTGGGCGTAATCTCCTGCCGCAGGGGCTCGGCCACCTGCTGCCGTCGCCAGCGGTTTCTGAGAGCGATCGCCACGGCGCGCTTTGCGCGAGTCTGGCCGACGATGTGCTTGTCCAGCTCGTGGACGATTTCCTGGGGAGTCATCTGCGACATGGCGAAAAACCTCGGCACCGATCTCAGGTCTATTCCAGCACCTCGACCACTTGGTTCTGGTTGGTATAGATGCACAGATCGGCGGCGATCGACAGCGACTTGCGAACGATGCTCTCCGCGTCGAGCTTTGTGTTCTCGAGGAGAGCGCGCGCAGCGGCCTGGGCGTAGGGACCGCCCGAGCCGATCGCGACCAATCCCAGTTCAGGTTCGATGACGTCGCCCATGCCGGTGATGATGAGCGAGGCTTCCCGGTCGGCCACCGCGAGCATCGCTTCCAGGCGCCGCAGCATCCGGTCGGTGCGCCAGTCCTTGGCGAGCTCCACGGCCGAGCGCAGAAGGTTTCCCTGGTGCTTGTCGAGCTTCGCCTCGAAACGCTCGAAGAGCGTGAATGCGTCGGCCGTTCCCCCCGCAAAGCCGGCGAGAATCCGGTCCTGGTACAGGCGCCGCACCTTGCGCGCGCCCGCCTTCACCACGACGTTGCCGAGCGTGACCTGCCCGTCGCCGCCCAGCGCGACCTTCCCGTCGCGACGGACCGACATGATGGTGGTTCCGTGGAATTGTTCCATGTCCGAGTCCAGGGAAAATGGGGCCGGAGTGCCGTCGATCAAGCTACTTGCGCGGGACGATGCGCGCGATCCTGCCTATTCCCATGGCGAGGAACAGCGCGTTGATGAGCTCGTTCGCCCCCCGGATCTGGATCGTCGTGCCCGAGCGCTGAAGCTTGGAAAGGACGTTGAACATGAGGCCGGCCGTGACGAAATCGACGCGCCTTGCCTGCGACATGTCGATGACGAGCATCGCGTTCGCCGCCGCCCAGTCCTGCAGCTGCGTCGCGAGCGCCTCCCTCGCCCCGGTGATATCCCCGGAGAGGGCGAGGGCCTGATCTTCCGCCTCGACGGGACGCTCGACCGCGGCGCGCTTCGGTCTCGCGCTCGGCTGCGAATCCCAGGACGGCGGCGAAACCTCGAAGGTCACCGCGTAATTCACCGCCGTCTCCTCGAACTTGTCCTTTAGCTTGAGGATCCGGTACACATCGAACAGCAGCGCCCACAAGGCTTGGTCGGTTTCGGCCCTCCCCGCCTGGCAGGGCTCCTCGAGGAGCCGCAAAAGCTGGACCTCGCCGGTGATCATCACATCCCTTCCCGCGCCGCGAATGGAGGCGAGCGTTTCTCCAAGGAGCCTGCAGCCGGGCGCGTCCAGTCCCTGCAGCTTCGCGCAGTCCATCCGCACCGTCTGCAGCCTCGCCGCGGTTTCGCGCAGTTTCTCCAGCTCGGGCGCGCTCGCTTCCGACAGCGTGCCGCTCAGGGCGCAGTAGCCGATGCCGCCCGTGACGAGCGCCGGATCCTGCCGCTCGCCCGTCTCGATCCACGAGGGCGGGGAGCGCTCGAACTTCACCACGAATTCCAGCGCGAGCGCCTCGAACTCCGCGTTCATGCCGAGATGCTGGTACAGGTCGAACAGCATCAGCCACGCCTGCAGCGCCGAAGCGCCCAGGTCCGCTTCGCGGACCGCGCGCGACAGCGTCGAGAGGGCCTGCACCACCTGTCCGTTCGCGAAAAAGATCGCCGTCTCTTCGATGATCGGGTCGAGCTCGTCCGCCGGCGGTTTCGCCGATGCGGCTGCCGGTGCTTCTTCAAGGACCGGCGGCGGCACGGATTTGGGCAGGGGAACGTAGCTGCTGAAGTCCAGCGAATCGTCGCCCTCCGCCTGCGGGACGTCCGCCGACTTTGCCGGACTCGGGGGCGGGGGCTTGGGCTTTGCGACCGGCGCCTTGTCGGGTACCGGCTTGCTTCCAGCCTTCGACCGCCCGATCTTCCAGCCGAATAGTGAAAAGACCACGTAGAATTGTCCAGATTCCAGGGGGCTTGGCCAGACCGGCTGCCGTTTTCCTTGTATCACAGTTGCTCGATGCAAGGCACTCTACGCGGTTTTAAGTCTTACTGCCTTCCGTACGAAGCGGTTCGCGCGCCGTACCCCGACGCCCGAGCAAAGCGATCCCTGCTCCCACGACTACCATGGCGCACACGATCATCGCCCCTGAGGGAAGGTCAAGCCACAGCGACGCGAGCAGGCCGGCAGCGTAGCCGAGCACGCCGACGCAATAGGCCTTCAGATGGCGGCGGCCCTTTGTGTAAAAGGTCGAAAGTGCCGGAACAACGAGCGTAGCGAATACCAGATACAAGCCCACCAGCTGCACCGAGACGGTTACGGTGCAGCCGAACAAGACATAGAACCCGATCCGACCGAGCCGGTCCCGCATGCCGAACCACAGGGCCAGCACCACAGCGTAGATAGCGGCGTAAATCAGAAAGTGGGAGGGGTTGACCCAGAGGATCTGCCCGATCAGCAGCTCCTTGAGGTTTTCGCCGCCGCGCGGGTTGTGGGCGAGCAGCAGGATCGCAATGCTCGAACCGAGCACGAATACCACGCCGATAATGGCCTCCTGGACCTCGGGCCAGCGGCGCTCGGTCCAGGTGAGCATCATGGCGCACCCGAGCGCCGCAGAGAGCGCGGCGATCTGCACCGCGGCTCCGGTGGGTTCCCAGCCGAGGTAATCGGCGAGGATCACGCCGACTCCCGCGATTTGCGCCACGGCGAGATCGACGAAAACGATGCCGCGCGCGAGCACCTGCATCCCGAGCGGAACATGGGTCGCCGTCACCAGCAGGCCCGCGATGAACGCAGGCCACAGGATACCGAGGCTCGCGGCGTCGAGATTCATTTCACGACCTCGAGCAGGCGGGCGATGGTATCGTCGAACAAGCCGAACAGGTCTTTCGCCTTGTCCGTTCCGCCGACCGTGAAGGGCAGCATCACCGCGGGAATCTTCGTACGCTCCGAAAGGAATTCCGCAGCTTGAGGGCTGTTATACGGTGCGTAGACGATGAGCTTGGCGGGTTGGTTCTTCATCCTATCCACCAGTTCAGCGAGATGCGAGGGAGTGGGAGGAATGCCGGGTTTCGGCTCGAGGCTTCCGGCTTCGCGCATGCCCACCCAATTGATGAAATACGAGAAGTCCTTATGGTACACAACAATCGGCACGCCCTTGAGCGGCGCCGCCTGCTGCTCCCAGCGCGCGATCGCGGCCTGCCAGCGCTCGCGGAACGCCTTGCCGCGGGAACGGTAGCCGTCGGCATTCGCGGGGTCGATCTGCGCCATGCGTTCCTCAAGCGCTTGCGCGACCCTGGCGATATTGCGCGGATCGGTGTGGACGTGCGGATTGCCGCCGGGATGGACGTCCCCCAGCGAGCGGTCGATGACTTTCGGGACCTCCAGCTTGACGACGTACTGCGAGGCTTCGAAGTAACCCGGACTGCCAAGCTGGACCTTGCTGTTCCCGCTTTGCGTGAGCAGCAGCGGAATCCACCCGATCTCCAGCTCCGACCCGGAACAGACCAACAGATCGGCGGAGCGGATGCGGGCAATGAGGCTAGGACGCGCTTCGATCCGGTGCGCATCCTGCAGCGCGGTCGTCGCCGAATATACCGACACCTTGTCTCCCCCCAACTCCCGCGCCAGGGCGCCCCATTCGGCCTCGCAGGCAAAAACGTTGAGCGCCGCCGTTGCCGGCAGTGCAACGACGGCCGAGCTCAGTGCGACAACAAATCTCAGAATCGCTTTCATGTTCGTCACCTCAGAATTTGTGGGCGCCGTGCGCGCCCAGACTCACGATGTACTGGAGGAATACCTGCTTGTCGGTTGCGTCGCTGCGGGATTTGTCGCTCGCGGCCTGCAGGCGGACCCGGCTGAACTCGCTCGGGCTCCAATCGACCATCAGGGTGTGACGGGTCGGGTTGTAGCCGGCTAGGATGGGAAAATCGGCCGCGGTGAGCGGAGCCGAAAAGCTGGTGGTGCCTGAATCCAGCCTGTCATAGCGATAGCCGACCCGCCACATCGGGACGAACTGATAGACGCCCTGGAGATACCAACCCGACTGCGCAGATGCGAACCCGCCCGTCTGC
>DASPWT010000183.1:0-3362 GCA_035637655.1 Burkholderiales bacterium
GTGGCTGCCCGGCGCCGGGAACATCGACAGCGTCGCGCCCACGTACGGCTGACCGGCCGTGTACTCGACCTTGAACGGCTCGTAGTCCATGCACACGTGATTGGTCGGCACGTAGAACATCTTGTTCGCCGGGTTGTATGCGGCGGGCTGCTGGTCCTTGGTGCCGAGCGCCGCGGGGCAAATCTGCTTGGTGTTCACGTCCGCGCCCTGCGCTTGCGTGCTGTACTTCGCGACGACCTGCGGGCGGCCGGTCTTCATGTCGACGTGCGTCGCCCAGTTCACCTTTGGATCGTACTTCTCGGCGACCAGGAGCTGGCCCGTGGCGCGATCCAGCGTGTAGCCGAAGCCGTTGCGGTCGAAATGCACCACGACGTTGCGCGGTTTTCCCTTCACGTTGACACCGTCGGCCAGGATCATCTCGTTCACGCCGTCGAAATCCCACTCGTCGTGCGGCGTCATCTGGTACACCCACTTCGCCTGACCGGTGTCGACGTCACGCGCCCAGATCGTCATCGACCACTTGTTGTCGCCGGGGCGTTGCACCGGGTTCCAGGTGCTGGGGTTGCCCGAGCCGTAGTACATCAAGTTGAGCTTCGGGTCGTAGCTGTACCAGCCCCAGGTCGTGCCGCCGCCGATCTTCCACTGATCGCCCTGCCAGGTCTTCAGCGACGAGTCCCTGCCGACCGGCGCCATCTTGCCGTCGGTCCAGGTCATGGTCTTGTCCGGATCCATGAGCATCTCGGCGTCCGGCCCGGTGCTGTAGGCTTTCCACACCTGCTTGCCGCTCTTCAGATCGTAGGCGGCGACGAAACCGCGCACGCCGAACTCGCCGCCCGAAATACCGGTGATTACCTTGTCCTTGAAAACGTGCGGGGCGTTGGTGTTCGTTTCACCTTTCTTGGGATCGCCGTTCTTGACCTTCCACAGCTCCTTGCCGGTCTTGGCGTCGAGCGCGACAAGATTGGTGTCGGCCTGCTGCAGGAAAATCTTGCCGTCGGCGTAGGCGAGGCCGCGGTTGACGGTATCGCAGCACATCACGGGAATCACCGTCGGGTCCTGCCTCGGCTCGTACTTCCACTTGATCTGCTGATCGGCGAGGCTGATGGCGAACACCTTGTTGGGGAACGGGCTGTGGACGTACAGCATGTCGCCGATCACCAACGGACCGCCCTCGTGGCCACGCAGGACGCCGGTGGAGAAGGTCCACGCGACGCGCAGGTCCTTGACGTTGTCCTTGTTGATCTGCTTGAGGGTGCTGTAGCGCTGGTTCTGCATGTTGCCCGCCTGCATCGCCCAGTTCTTGGAGTCCTGGGTGAGCTTGATGACTTCCTGATTGGCGAGCGCGAGCCCCGGAAGAGCAGCGAGGCCGAGCAGAACGCCCCACTTGTACGTGCGTTTTGATGCCATGTGGATTTCCTCCTTTGTATGCTGATGGGTGGACCGCATAACACTTACGCGGCGCACAACAAGGATCCTGCGCATTTCTTTCTAGACTTTATACCCGCGCCCGGAAAAATGCACCTCTCGCGAGAACGCTTTTCCCGCGCAGAGCGGGCTCCGCCCCTCCACTGTTCCAAAAAGCGAACAATCGAGGACTTCGCTGTGTCAAAAATGGGAGTCACGCGCGACGCTCGGGAGTACTCCGGCAGCGCTGGATCGCCGAACCGGCTATGCTGCGCCGCCGCAATCGCGCGGCGGGCGCGTGGACTAGCGCGGCACGCCGCAACGCTTCATCGCGTCGCCCTGGATTTGCAGATAGCGCTTCGCCGTTTCTCGCACCTTCGGCGGATCGCGGAACACGCCGCCGCGTTCGCCGGCGAGGCTCTGATAGCGCGCTGCAGTCGAGGCTTCCACGAAATCGTCGTAAGCATACTTTTGCGCAATCTCGTCGATCACACACGCGCACTTGTAGAGGAACTCCTGCTTGCCGCCGTTCTTCTGCATGCACTCGAGGACGAACTCCACGCGGTCCACGGTGGGGTAAGCTTTGACGCCTCCCCCCTGCGCCAAGGCGATGCCAATGAGCGTCATCGCCAGTGCAGCGCCAAGCGCAATTCGGCGGGTCGACGACATGCTCCCTCCTTGATCCTAAAGTGCAATCTGCACGAGGCTCGATGCTAGCACGCAGTTTCACGTCCCGGCTGCAGCCGCGTGGCATAATTGCCGCCAGCCGAGGCAGCGCCACACAAACACCCTGACGCAAGGCTCCCGCTAGTCACGAAGGAGAGGGTCATGCTCCATCCGACCGGTACTCGCGTTCGTTCCATCGACTCAGTCGTCCGGGGTATGTCGCGCAATGAGGGCCCAAGCGCGCCTGAGTATGTGAAGCGTTCCTGGCTGCGCTGTCTCAACGAATATGGCTTGGATCCCGACTCCCGTGCGGATCCCGTAGTGGTTTCGCGTCAGGACCTGCTGGCCCGCAAGGAACAGAACCTCGAGCTTGTTTCTTTCGCTGACGTCGAAATGGCGAACCTCTACCAGCAGCTCGCCGGCTCGGGTTACTCGATCATTCTCACCGATCGCGATGGCGTTTTGCTTTCCTACCATGGCGACCCGAGCTTCAAGCGCGCGGCGTCGCGCGCCGGACTCGTACCGGGTGCCGCCTGGAGCGAGCGGCACGGCGGCACCAACGGCATGGGGACGTGCCTGCTCGAGCGGGCGCCCGTCATCGTCCACCGCGAGCAGCACTTCCTCACCCGCAATACCGGGCTCACTTGTTGCGCCGCGCCGGTTTTCGATCCCCGCGGCGAGCTCGTTGCGGTGCTGGACGCTTCCGGAGAGTCGGATCGCGCGCAACAGCACACCCTGGTGCTCGTGAACATGTCGGCGCAAATGATCGAAAACCGCCTGTTCCTCCACCGCTTCCGCGACGCCTTCGTCGTGCGCTTCCACAGCCGACCGGAACTCGTCGGCATGTGGAGCGAAGGGATCATCGCGCTCGACCTTGCCGGCACGATCACGGCGGTGGACCGCAACGCCCTCTTTCAGCTCGGCTGCAAGAGCGCGCACGACCTCGTCAATGCGCCGCTCGAGCGCGTGTTCAACATCTCGCTGCCGACTTTGATCCAGCGCAGCCACAAGCAATCGTTTCACCCGCTGCCGATCTACGAGGCACGTCACGGCGGTCGCTTTTTCGCCGTCGCGTACGGGCCCGAGTCCAAGGGGGGCGCCGGCGTGACGCACGTTGCGCTGCGCGGCGAGCCTTCGACCCCGACCGCGAGCCGCAGCGCGCTCGATGAACTGGACTTCGGCGACCCGTTGATGGCGCGCAATATCGAAGCGGCGAAACGGGTCCTATCACGCGACATCCCGATTCTGCTGCTCGGCGAAACGGGAACCGGCAAGGAGCTTTTCGCGCGCGC
>DASPWT010000184.1:0-14017 GCA_035637655.1 Burkholderiales bacterium
GCAGCCGCACCCGCCGGTGTGGATCACCGGCCGCAGCCCGCAGAACATCCGCGAGATCGCCGAGCGCGGCTACGTGCTCGGCACGTTCCTCTCCGGTTTCCAGACCAAGGAATTATTCGACCACTACCGCAAGGCCTGCGCGGACCTCGGCAGGCCCGCGCCGGCGCCGGATCGCTTTTCCTACCTCGGCATCGTCGCGATCGCGCAGGACCGGAAGGAGGCGATGCGCCGTGCCGAAGTCATGGTCGGCTACCTGCGCTCCTCGGGCCGCGTCGCCGAGCCCTTCGGCGCGCCGCCGGGATATTTTTCGGTGAAGGACGCGGCGCGCATGATCAAGGCGCGCGGCAAGCGCACCACGACCACCCGCGACGGCAAGGCGGTCGACACGCACCACGGCGCGATCGAGGACCTCGTCAAGGCCGGCATCATGTTCGTGGGCACGCCCGACGACGTGTACGACCAGCTCTCGGAGTTCATCGACAACGTCGGCGGACTAGGCCACTTCCTCATGATGGGGCATGCGGGACACCTCACGCACGAGGAAGCCGTCGACCAGATCACGCTCGTCGCGAGGGAAGTCCTGCCGCGACTGCGGAAACCTCGCGCTGCATCCAAGCAGGCGGCGTGATTCTTTCCCCTCCTTTCAGAGGAGGGGTGGCGCGCAGGCGCGATCCGCCCTTGCGGCATAGCATCCAAACTTAGCATGGTGAATATGAACATACGCGACAGTCCGAAGGGCGAGTTGCCTCTCGAGCAAAGTCTCAAGCTGCTTTCCGTCGCACAAATCCGCAGTCACAATCATTCCGTCACTATCGAAGGCTCGCAGCGAGAGTATTCGAAATCTGAAGAATTCGGGAACCTCATCGACAGCCGGTCGAGCCTGCTCGACGCCCTCCCGGACGAAGATCGCGTGGCTGGCACGGTAGGGCGAGGCGGCATCCTGATGCGCGTAGTTGACGAGAATTAGTTGGTCACCGATATCGGCGTCGGCGAGGCTCACGCGACAGGGGAAACCCGGTTTAGTGGTAGCAGTGCGACGAACCGCGAAATGGGCGGCAAGTTCATCGTTCTGCAGTCTGAAAAGTGGCGCGAACTGCTCATGTCCGAGAGCGCTGATTTGAAAGCTCATAGGTCCCTCCTTTCCGACCTATACTAGCCAAGCGTCGATGGCGAAACCACCCGGATCTTGCGGTCAAATGCCGCTTGGATATGGCTGCACGTTTTCAGCTATGCGCTACCTCGTATGCAGCCCGTCCACGCGTTCCCTGGTGTGCATCGCGTGGATGGCGTGCGCGCTCGGGCTGCACGCCCAAACGTACCCGAGCCGCCCCATTCGCCTCGTCGTCCCGTTCCCGCCGGGCGGGTCGAGCGACAGCGTCGCGCGCGT
Organism: Burkholderiales bacterium; assembly: GCA_035637655.1. Classification (GTDB taxonomy): domain Bacteria; phylum Pseudomonadota; class Gammaproteobacteria; order Burkholderiales; family SG8-39; genus VBDM01. The sequence goes on from DASPWT010000184.1 coordinate 1,388, forward strand.
CGTCGTCCAGAAGTTCTCCGAAGGCCTCGGCCAGCCGGTCGTCATCGAGAACCGGCCGGGAGTCGGCGGCCTGCTCGGCTCCGAAGCGGTGGCGAAGGCCGCGCCCGACGGCTACACGCTGCTTCTCGGCAGCGTGAGCTCGCTCGCGGTCGCGCCGCACATATTCGCCAATCCAAAAATCGATCCGGCGAAAAATTTTGCGGCGATCGCGCCGATCATGAGCAGCCCGCTCACCGTGATCGCGCGGCCCACGCTGCCCGTCAGCTCGATCGTGGACCTGGTCGCGCTCGCAAAAGCGAAACCCGGCGCGCTCAACTACGGGGCCGCGGGCGTGGGCACGCACGTATACCTCGTGGCCGAGCTTTTCAAGAAACAGGCCGGCTTCGAAGCGGTGCACGTTCCGTTTCAGGGCGGCGCGCCCGCCATGGCGGCGCTGCTCGCCGGCAACATCGATTACAAGCTCGACGTCGTCAACACCACTCTTCCGCAGGCCCGCGCCGGAAAAGTGAAGGTGCTGGCCGTGACGAGCGCGAAGCGCATCGCTCTGCTGCCCGAAGTTCCGACGCTCGCCGAATCCGGCTTTCCCGGTTTCGACACGACCGCATGGATGGGCGTCGTCGGGCCCGCACGCCTGCCGGCGAACATCGTGTCGCGACTGAACTCGGAAGTCGGCAAGGCGGTTTCCAGCCGCGATCTGAACGAGGTGTACGTCTCGCAGGGCGCGGTGCCGGAAGTCGCAAGCCCCGGAGCGTTCGCGGAGATGATCCGGCGCGAATACGCCTATTGGGGCACGGTGGTGAGAGAGGTCGGCGCGAAGGTCGACTAAGGTTTTCCCCCCTGGTGGACTGCCTGCCGGGCTGTCAGGTTTGCCCGATTCCACTGTGCGGAACCGCGCTGTTGCGTGCGTGAGCCGAAAGTATTACCATTTCTCATCGTGGTAATACTCAGGAGCCACCATGGCGCATCAAGTCACGGTCAAAGGTCAGGTCACCATTCCCAAGCGGGTGCGCGAGCATCTGGGCATCCGGCCGGGCAGCGGGGTCGAGTTCGAGGTCGGCGCAAAAGGAGAGGTGCTGTTGCGCAAGGCGGGACGCGGGGCCGAGCGCGCTCGCCCGCGCAGCCGCTTTGCCGCGGTTCGCGGCGCCGCGACGGTGCAATTGCGAACCGAGGAAATCCTCGCGCTCACCCGGGGCGAGGACTGAGGCTTGATCCTCGTCGACACCAACGTTCTCCTGGACGTGGTGTCCAACGACCCGCAATGGGCGGATTGGTCCCAGCAACAGCTTGAGGCCGCCGCGATCAAGCACCGGCTTGCGATCAACGCCGTGATCTACGCCGAGCTGTCGATCGGCTTCCGCCGCATCGAGGAGCTCGAGGCGGTGCTCGCCCGCACGCAGATCGGGATCGAGGAAATTCCGCGCGAAGCGCTGTTCCTCGCGGGCAAGGCCTTCCAGCGCTACAAGACGCGCGGCGGCACGCGCAGCGGCGTGCTGCCGGATTTCTTCATCGGCGCCCATGCCGCGGTCCTCGGCGCGCCGCTCCTCACCCGCGACACGCGGCGCTACGCTGACTATTTCCCGAAGCTGGAGCTGCTTGCTCCGGCGGGAGCATAAGGACGGCGTGACGCGGGGAGCTCAAGGCCTTCCCTGGCGAAGAGGCCGCGCTCCTGCAAATCAGTGCATGCACGCGCCGCCGTCGACGACGAGGGTCTGCCCGGTGATGAAATCGCTATCGGGCGAAGCGAAGAAAACGATCGCGCCGACGAGGTCCTCAGGCTTCTGCGTTCGCTGAATCGCGCGCTCCTCCGCGGCGGCTGCGCGCATCCTCACGATGCCTTCGCTCGGGTTCTCCTCCGACAGCGTGCTGCCCGGCGCGACGCAGTTGACGCAGATGCCGTGTTGCCCGAGCTCGCGCGCGAGCGTGCGCGTGAATCCCAGCACGCCCGCTTTCGAAGTGACGTAGTGGATGCGGCTCGCCGAGCCCTTCAAGGCCGTGCCCGAGCTGATGTTGATGATCTTGCCGTAGCCGCGCGCTCGCATGTGCGGCACTACGGCGCGCGAAGCGAGCCAGGTGCCGCGCAGGTTGACCGCCATCATGCGGTCCCATTCCTCGATCTCGATCTCGTCGAAAGGCGAGCGCGACATCGGGACCGTCGCAAAGATTGCCGCATTGTTCACCAGGATGTCGATCCGCCCGAACGTCTCGACCGCGCGAGCGGCCATCGCCTCGACGCTCGCCCGCTCGGCGACGTCGGTGCGCACAGCGATCGCCTCGAAACCCTGCCGCTCGAGGTCCGCGGCGACGGTCCCGGCGGCGATTGCGTCGATCTCGGCGATCACGACCTTCGCGCCTTCTCTCGCCAATCCGAGCGCGTAGGCCTTGCCGATGCCGTGCCCGCCGCCCGTGATGATCGCCACCTTGCCCGCCAGGCGCCCCGCCATGCTTCGCTCCTTCACGCTTTCGCCCGCAGTCCTTCCAGGTGCCGGACGACTTCGTCCACATGCAGCACGTCGGCGTACTTGTGATGCATGTCGAAGAGGTTGACCTTGTGCGAGAGAGGGCTGCGGTCGAAGCAGCACTCCTCGACGAGCGTCACGTGAAAGCCGTGGGAATAGGCGTCGACCGCGGACGCGCGCACGCACCCCGAGGTGCTCTCGCCGCATACGATGACGCTCTTCACGCCGAGCTGCGTGAGGTGCGCGGCGAGCGGCGTCCCGAAGAATGCGCTCGCCCTGAGCTTGGTGATCACCACATCCTGGGGATGCGGCGCGAACTCGGGACGGATTGCGTACATCGCGGGATCGATGCCCACGCCCTGCCGCCGGGTCGAGCGCACGTTCTTCGGCTGGCTGTGCGGCCGCGTGTCGCCGGTCGAATAGAAGACGGGCAGCCCCGCCGCGCGCGCCGCGGCGAAGAGGCGCTTGGTCGGCGCGATCGCCGCCCAGGCGTATTCGCCGCAGGAGTTGGGGTAGGTCTTCATCACCTGCGGCACGGGCTTCGCGCCGCCCTGGTAGACCAGCTCGTACAGGTCGATCGCGATGAGCGCTGGCGAGGGCCCGACGCCCACCCCGCGCTTGTAGTTCGAGTAGAGCTCGATCACGTCGGGCGGCATGATGTCCTTCCAGCAGTGATCCTCGAAGGGATCATCGAGACTGCGCGCTTGCGCGAGGCTGCGTGCCGATTTATGCATGATCGATCCGCCGAGATTTCGTCGCCGCGTTCAGTATGCCACGCTCTTCACAAAAAGCGCGGGGCGAGAGTAGACTCCGTCGCCGGAGGAGGTGCTATGACACCCGGTTTCGGTTCGATTGCCGCGATCTTGCTCGCGCTCCTGGCTGCGCCGGCCCATGCGCAGGAAGCCTGGCCCGCGCGCCCAGTCAAGTTCATCGTGCCCTCGTCGCCCGGTGGCGGCACCGACCTGTATGCGCGCCAGCTCGCGCAGGCGCTCTCCGAGTCGCTCAAGCAGCAATTCATCGTGGACAACCGGCCGGGCGCGAGCGGCAACATCGGCGCCGAAGCGGCGGCGAAGTCGGCGCCCGACGGCTACACCTTCCTCGTCTCCGCCAATCCGGCGATCGCGGTCAACCCGAGCCTGTACAAGAACCTCGCGTACGACGCGGAGCGCGACTTCGTGCCGGTGGCGCGCGGCGTCGTCGCGCCCCTGGTGATTTGCGTTCATCCTTCGGTCCCCGCGAGGACGCTCGCCGAGCTCGTCGCGTTCGGCCGGCGTGAGCCGGGGAAGCTCTCGTTCGGCTCCGCGGGAACGGGGAGTCCGACCTTTCTCGGCATCCGCATGCTTGAGGAGGCCTCGGGCGCGAAGTTCCTGCACGTGCCCTTCAAGGGCATGGGCCCGGCGATGCCGGCCTTGCTGGGCGGCCAGGTGGATTTCGCCTTCCCCGACGCGGCGATCGCGATCCCGCACATCAGGGCGGGAAAGCTCAGAGCGCTCGCGATCATCGTGCGCACCCACCAGCTTCCCGATGTGCCGACGCTCGCCGAGGCCGGATTTCCGGGCCTGGAGATCTACAGCTCGTTCAGCGTGGTCGCGCCGGCGGGGACGCCCCCCGCGATCGTGCAACGCATGAGCGTGGAGATCGCGCGCGCGATGAAGTCGCCCGCGCTCGCGGAAAAGCTCGAGCACCATACCTTGATCCCGGTGTTCGACACGCCGGAGCTCTTCGCCGCTCACCTGAAAAAGGAAAAGGCGGCCTGGGCCGCGGTGATCCGGCGCAACGCTATCGTGCCGGACTAGGGAGCAGAGGGGCGCACGAAGACCGGCCAGGCCGTCGACTACCTGCTGCCGCGCACGACCAATATCCGGCGCGTGTTCGTGGACAACTCGACCACGCCGGTGACCTTCTGGGTCGGCAGCAACCATGGCGCTTCGATCGTGAAGCTCGAGCCGCTCGACTAGGCGCTTTCTGTCGAACCGGCGGCAGTTCTGTCGCCGGTGCCGGATGCAGCCGCCGGCTTCCACCGGCAAATCAGGCGCGATCGGCGCGATCCGCCGCCCGCACCGTGAATTAGGTCACGAAATCGCGGCTCCACGCAAGCCGAGAGGGTTTGGCACGGCGATTGCTCTAGCTCTAGGCACTAAAGGAAAAGCTAGGGAGTCGATCTTGCAACTGTTGGACTTCGCACCGTGGCGCCTGGGCCCGTATTGCACGGCGCAGAGCGTCGGCACACCCACCGCGTTTTACCTTTCGAGCCACTTCCAGGCGATCTTCGGCGTCGGGCAGCGCCGGCCCGTCGGCTATGAGGCGCTCATCCGGGCGACGAGGACGGACGGGCTCCCCATCGCCCCGCCGCAGCTCCTCGGAAGCGTTCCCGAGGGCGAGGCGCGCGCCGAGTTCGATCGCCAATGCAATCTCCTGCAAGTCGAGAAATTCATCGGCTTGGGCGACGCGCACAGCCGGCTCTTTCTCAACCTCGACCCGTACGTCGCGGTCGAAGGACGCCGCTTCGCGCCGTTCTTCGCGCAGATGCTCGAGTCGCACAATTTTCCAGCGGACCGCGTGGCGGTGGAGCTGACGGAATCGCCGCTGCAGGGCATGGAGCGCCTCGCGTCCGCGGTCGACTACTACCGCGAGCTCGGCTGCCAGATCGTCATCGACGACTTCGGCGCGGGACATTCCAACTTCGATCGCATCTCGCGCCTGAAGCCCCACATCGTCAAGATCGACCAGGGGATGACCCGCCACGTCACCACCGACCCGGTCGCGCGCCGCATGTTCACCGGGGTCGTCTCGGTGCTGCACGACGTGGGCGCGCTCGTCTGCGTCGAAGGCATAGAGACGGAGCACCAGGCGCTTTGCGCGATCGACGCCAGCGCCGACCTGCTGCAGGGCTTCTACTTGGCGCGGCCCGCCGAGACGCTGGTTGCCGAGGACGCGTGCCGCGACGTGTTCGACCACCTGCGCGAAGTATCGGCGCGGCGCCCGACGGGTGGGAATGTCATCAGGCTGCGCCGGCGCTCATCGGGCTTCCCTCCAGGCAGCGTTACCGCCTGATGGCCCACCTGAAAAACGAGCTCGAAAAATGGGGCCGGGTCATCAGGGAAAGACGCATGCGCGTCGAGTGACAAGCCTCTCAGGGCGTCGATGCCATGATTCGTTCCTGCTTCACTCTTGACAACCCATTCGGACGCGCCTAGCCTGATTGTCCCCTGTTGCGGCCCTCCAGGAAGGGGATCGATGCCTTCGCATCGGTCGAGCGCCCAGCACTTCTGACGCCCAGCACTTCTGACCTGACCGCGCGTTTATCGAAACGGAGGATGCGATGATGCGGAACTGGTTTCATTTCATTTCCCTCGCAGCGGTTATGTTCTTCGGCCTGGAGGCCGTAGCAGCTGCCGATACGTTCAGGATTCGCCTGACTGGCGCCCGGTGCGCCGATGATCCCGCATGCCACAACCGGTTCCACCCCGCAATCAAGCCGGTGATCACCGTCAAACCGGGTGACACCGTCATCATGGAGACGCGGGACGCATTCGATGGGCAGATCACGCGGGCGTCCACGGCGGCCGACGTGATCCCTACCTTTCTCGGCGGCCCGCTCAATCTCAACCTTGTCCATCCGCTGACCGGACCGGTCGCGATCCAGGGGGCCGAGCCGGGCGATCTTCTCGTGGTGCACATCGTCGACATCATCCAGGACGACTTCGCCTATACGATCAACGTCCCGGGCTTTGGCTTCCTCAGGAGCGAAGTTCCGGGGCCGGCGATTCTGCACTGGGACATCATGGGAGACGTAGCCACTTCGCGCGACCTGCCCGGGGTCCGCATCCATGCGGAACCTTCGATGGGAACGACGGGAATCGCCTTGTCCGTCGCCAAGACCGAGGAGGTCTTTCAGCGCGAGCACGAGCTTGCCGGGCGCGGCGGGTTCGTGCTGGAGCCAAACCCGGACGACGCGGTACCGGCAAGCCTGTGCGGGCATGGCGGGACGGTCGCCAGCCGGTGCTTGCGCACGATCCCCACGCGCGAGAACGCGGGGAACATCGACGTCAAGCAGCTGACCAAAGGCGGCAGGCTTCTTATTCCCGTATTCGTGCCCGGGGCGCTCTTTTCGGCGGGCGACGCTCACTTCGCGCAGGGTGACGGCGAGATCGCCGGCACCACGATGGAGATGAATGTCACCCTGGTCGTCAAGTTTTCCGTTCGCAAAGGCGAGGCGAAGCGGCTGGGCATCACCACTTTCCAGTTTGAGCGGGACGATTTCTTCGCCCTGCCCGAGCGGGCGGTGCCGAAGCGCTTCTTTGCCACCACGGGAATTTCGGTGGATCGCGTCACCGGAAAAAACGAGAGCGAGGATCTGACGCTCTCGGCCAGGAATGCTGCGCTCAACATGATCGATCACCTGGTTCGCACCCGGGGGCTGACGCGCCAGCAAGCCTACATGCTCTCCAGCACCGCGGTTGACCTCCACATCAACCAGTTGGTCGATGTGCCGAACTTCCTGGTGTCGGCGTTTCTTCATCTCGATGTTTTCCACGACGATAGGGACTAAGACAGGAACGAAGACAAGAAATAGAACCAGCACCGGGCCGAGGTTCAAGATGAACCGGCGCGAGTTTCTTGCAACGGCGTCCGGCGTTGCCGCGGCAGGGTTCTTTCCGCGCGTCTGCCTGGCTCACTTAGGCGCTCACGAGGGACGTTTCACCACCGGGGGCCTGACCCTCGTCAGCGGCTACTGCCCTGAAGGCCACCATCTGGTGGGCCAGGCCGTAGTCGAACTCATTTCGCAACATGTCTCCACAGCCAAGAGGTCGCAGCTCACGGTCATAGCGAGTTCCGCAGACACGCTCCGGTTGCTGCGAGCCGGCCACACCGACACTCCCTATGGCCGGTTCAGCGTGGATCTCGCCCTGGTGGAGGGTGACGAGGCCTACGCCGCATTAAAAGGGACCCATGCTTCGGGCTTGCAGGACGCGGGTGGACTCCGGCTGCTGACACTGCTCCCGGCGCAGTATCTTCACATTGTGACGCTCGGCGGAAGTCCGATCCGGAGCATCGGGGAGCTCAAGGGAAAGACGGTCTCCGTTGGCCCGGCTCGAAGCCGATCCGAAAAGCTGACGCTGCGGCTTCTGGAAGCGCTTGACCCGTCCGTCGGAACCTCTTTGCAGCGGGCGGCGCTCGGTTTATCGGAGTCGATGTGGGCGTTGTCGGAGAAAAAAATCGACGCCCTTGCGTGGCACGGACCTGTTTCCCCGGCGCTGTTTGAACATCTCGCCGGACTCCTGAAAATCCGCACTACGCTGCTGTCGCACGAGGAGGGGGTCCCAAAGCTGCGAGAAAAGTACGGAACCGCCTACTACCCCGCGCTGATCCGGCAGGGGGCCTATCCGTGGCTCGACAAAGATGTCCGTGTCGTTGGCACCCAGAACCTCCTCATCAGTCGGCTGGATCTCCCCGTTCAGACGGCTTATGACATCGTGAAAACGCTCAACTCTCATCGGGATGTTTTCACAGGTGGGGATCGCCGACTGAGCGACATCGGCGCCGGACCGGAGACCTACATGCCCTTTCCTGAGCACCCCGGTGCCCTGAAATTCCGTGAGGGATAGGCGGAGTGCGAACGCTTTCCTGAAAAACGGCGCCCCGCGGGGCGCCGTTCCTGTTTTGGCTAGCCGTGTTCTTACAGACCAGCCGCCTTCAAGCCCGCCACTGCGGCTTGCGCGTCCTGGTCCGAATTCGCGCCGCTGACGCCGATTGCGCCGATGACCTTGCCGCCGGTCATGATCGGCACTCCGCCCTCGATCGGCGTCGCTCCGGAGAGACCGAGCAGCGCAACCCGCCCCTTGGCGATGCCGTCCTCGAACGCCTTGGTCGGGCGGCGGAACATGGCCGCCGCCTTGGCCTTGTCGAGCGCGACCTGCACGCTCGCGGTCTGGGTGTCGTCCATGCGCTCGTAGTAGACGAGGAAGCCGTGGTTGTCGACGACCGCGATCGCCATGCGCCAGCCGTTCTTCCTCGATTCCGCGGCCGCGCCGGCCGCGATTTTCTTGGCCAGCTCGAGGCCGATCTCCTGGCCGTAGGGCGGGCGTTCCTGGGCAAAGGCGCCGGCGGCGAACAGCGTGAATGCGAGGCCCGGTATGAGTATGAATCTGCTCGGTGACATTTGTTCCCCCCTTGTGATGATGGTGCTGACGGATGAACCGGACAGAAAATTCGACTTGCCGGCGGATTATGTTTGGCATCGATGCCGCGGTCAAGCGGCTGAAAGCGACAATGACGATGTCATTAATTGCCGGTTGACACGCCGACTCCCCCCAGCAAAGAATGGTTTCCGGGAGTCCACTATTTGCGAAGCAAGGAGTGGCTATGAAAAAGCTCGTCATTGGGCTGCTTTTGGTCCTCGTGGTCATCGGGTTCTTCCTTTTGCGCGATGAAATTCCATCCCCGGACGATTCGTCCTCTGCAGCCCGGGACCCCGGGGTGCGCGGCGGAGCGGCGGGCGCAGGCGCGCCCATCGCGGGACTGACCCAGACCGAGCTGGCGTTTTTCAACGCGGGCAAGGACGATTTCGAGGAAGAGGAAGGGATCGACGACGGCCTGGGACCGACGATGAACCTCGGCAGCTGCGCCGGCTGCCATTTGCAGCCGGCAGTCGGCGGAACCAGTCCTGCGGTGAATCCCCAGGTTGCATTCGCCACCGCGAACGGCGCAGCCAACACCGTTCCGTCATTCATCACGCCGAAAGGGCCGGTGCGCGAGGCGAGGTTCGTGAGGAACGCCGACGGAACGCCGGACGGCGGCGTCCACGATCTGTTCACCATTGCCGGCCGGTCGGACGCGCCGGGATGCGTGCTCGCGCAGCCGGACTTCGAGAAGCAGCTCGCGCGCCGCAACGTGATCTTTCGCATTCCCACCCCGGTGTTCGGCGCGGGCTTGATCGAACAGATCCCGGACAAGGCGATCCTTGCGAACCAGGGCTATGACGCGCCCAGGAAGAAAGAGCTCAAGATCCACGGCCGGCCCAATATCGTTCTCGCCGGCCACGCGATCTCCGGCCAGGCGAACAACAACGGCAACGACGGCACGGTCGCGCGGTTCGGCTGGAAGGCCCAGAACAAATCGCTGCTGCTGTTCTCCGGCGAGGCGTACAACGTCGAAATGGGGATCACCAACGAGCTGTTTCAGACCGAGCGCGATGAAACCCGGACGTGCCAGTTTGCGGTGGTTCCCAACGACGTCACCAAGACCGACGGCGAGACGCTCGTCGAGGGGATCGGCGCGATCGAGAAGTTCGCCTTCTTCGCGCGCTTCCTGGCGGCGCCGGCGCCTTCGCCCGATACGCCGGGAGGGGCAGATTCAATTGCAAGGGGCCGAAAGCTGTTCACCGATACCGGGTGCGCGCTCTGCCATACGCCCACGCTCGATACGGGCAACGCCGCCGTCGCCGCGTTGCGCAATCAGCCGGCGAATCTCTTCTCCGACCTGCTGGTCCATGACATGGGCCCGGGACTGGCCGACGGGATCACCCAGGGACAGGCAGGCCCCCGAGAGTTTCGCACCGCCCCGCTGTGGGGTCTGGGACAGCGGCTGTTCTTCCTGCACGACGGACGAACGCCGGACCTGCGGGAGGCGATCCGGGCGCATCGCAGCGGGAGTTTCCTGACCTTCAACGCTTCCGAAGCGAACGCGGTGATCAGGAACTTCAATGCGCTCAAGGACGACCAGAAGCAGGACGTTCTAAACTTTCTGCGCTCGTTGTGACCCTCGTCGGCGTTGCATGAAGATCTCCGTCGTCGTTCCCGCGTTCAACGAAGAGCGGCTGCTGCCCGGCTCGCTCTCCAGCATCCGCGCGGCGATGGAAGGGTTCGACCGGCTCGGCTGGAAGTCCGAGCTGATCGTGTGCGACAACAATTCCACCGACCGCACGGCGGAGATCGCGAAGGGCGCGGGGGCGCAGGTCGTATTCGAGCCGGTCAACCAGATCGGCCGCGCGCGCAACACCGGCGCGGCCCGCGCCGGCGGGGACTGGATCTTTTTCGTGGATGCCGATTCCCGTCCCGGCGTGGAGCTCTTTCTCGAAGCGGCGGATTGCATCCGCGCCGGGCGCTGCCTGGCCGGCGGAAGCACCGTCGCCTACGAGGATCCGCGTCCCGGCGTCGCGCTCCTCACCGGAATCTGGAATGCGGTGAGCCGGATCAACAAGTGGGCGGCGGGGGCGTTCATTTTCTGCGAGGCGGCGGCGTTCCGCGAGGCGGGCGGCTTCAGCGAGGAGCTGTACGCGAGCGAGGAGATCGATCTGTTCCGGCGGCTGAAGCGCATGGCCCGCCGCAGCCGGCGAACCATCGTTATCCTACACCGCCACCCCTTGAGCACCAGCGGCCGCAAGCTGCGGCTCTATGGCTGGCGCGAGTTTTTCCGGTTCATGGTGAAGACCGTCGTGTCGCGCGGGCGCGCGCTGCGCAGCCGCGAGGACTGCTTCGCCTGGTACGACGGCCGGCGCTGACGAGCCCCGGGCGGTCCGTCCGGGGGTTTCTCTTCCTAGGTCTGCGTCTGCGCTTTCAGGTGCGCTTTGGATTTCCTGCCGGGAGCGGCAGGAGGAATATAGCCCGCGATCCGGCAGAGCAGGCCCTCGCTCCTCTTGCCGTTGTTGAATCGAATCGACTGGCACAGCATGACCTCGCCCCTGGCCGAGAGCGCGGACACGTGGAGCCGCACGTTTTCAAGCGAGATTCCCGTGTCGGTCGCGATCTCGGAGTCCAGCCGTTCGCCGCGGTCTTTCAGGTATTTCAGGATTTCCTGCAAGGCGGATACTCCTTGTTTTCTATGTCGGGGATGCGTCGGCACCCCGAAAGCGGAGACGCATTTTACGCTAAAGCGATCGATCTCGCCAGGTTTCCCGGCTAAGGGGCCTTCGGAGCGCCCGCGCGGGCCTTCTTCGCGTTCTGCTTCTTCAGCTTCTTCGCCCGCTTGGCGGCTCCCGCGAGATCCTTCTTCCCTCTTTTCCTCCTTCGCCGGGTTTCCAGCATCTGGGAGTGAGTCACGTGAGTCAAGTGAGCCAAGATGAGCCTCCGGTCGTTGCGCGGTTCGATTGGGCGCCAGTTTGACGCGTTTCGGCGCTCTTGGGCAACTCCCTGTAAGGTTTTCCCGACTTACCCAGTCAGGAACGCCGGAGTACGATGCCTTCCGCAAGGGTTCGTGGGGGGCTCTATGAAAAATCCGCGCTCGTCATCCCGCCGGAATTTTCTCTCCGGCACGGCGGCCTTCGCGGCGACGGCGGCGCTCGCGCCCTTGCGCGCGGCGCGCGCTCAAGGCCCGGCGAGGCAGAAGACCCGGCTGGTCCTGCTCGGCACCGGCGGTGGCCCCAGGGTGATCCCGAACGGCCGCGCCAGGCCCGCGAACCTCATCGTGGCGAACGGCGTGCCCTATGTCATCGACTGCGGCTCGGGCGTGTCGCAGCAGCTGGTCGGGGCCGGCGTGCCGCTCAACACGCTGCGCCACGTCTTCATCACGCACCACCACTCCGATCACGATCTGGATTACGGCAACCTGATCTACAACGCGTGGGCGTCGGGGCTGCGCGCGCCGGTGGACGCCTGGGGCCCGCCGCCGATCAAGGCGATGACCGAGGCTTACTGGCAGCTCAACCGCTTCGACATCGAGACGCGCATCTCCGACGAGGGCCGGCCCGATTTGCGCAAGCTCGTCACCGCGCACGAATTCGCGGAGCCCGGCCTCGTCATGCAGAACGCGGACGTCAAGGTCACTGCGGCGCGCGTGCGCCATCCTCCGATCGTGCACGCCTACGCCTACCGGTTCGACAGCGCCGACCGCTCGATCGTGATCTCGGGCGACACCGCCTATTCGCCCGAGCTGATCGCGCTCGCCAGGGGCGCGGACGTTCTCGTCCACGAAACCATGCACCTCGGCGGCCTGGAGAGCCTCTTGAAGCGCGTGCCGAACGCGGCAACGCTGCGCGAGCACGTACTCGCCAGCCACACCGCCACCGAGGACATCGGCAAGGTGGCGGCCGCGGCGGGGGTGAAGACGCTCGTCCTCTCGCACCTCGTGCCGCAGGACGACAACTCGATCACCGACGACATGTGGGTGGAGGGCGTGCGCAAGCACTACGGCGGCACTATCGTCGTCGGGCGCGATTTGATGGAGATCTGAGGGG
>DASPWT010000185.1:0-18459 GCA_035637655.1 Burkholderiales bacterium
TCGGCGTCGATCTCCTCATCGCCGTCGTTCCTCCCGGGAATGAGCAGCGTGGTGATCTCGAACCAGACTTCGGTTTCGTGCTCGAGGTAGACGAGCGTGTCGAGCACGTCCTTCAAGTGGGCGCTGCAGGTCCGGAAGTAGAACTCCTCGGTGAAAGCCTTCAAGTCGACATTGGCCGCGTCCATCTTGGCGTAGAACTCGCGCCGCGGCTCGTCATGCATGTAGCCGGCGGTCACCGCCACCGCCTTGACCCCGACCTCGCGGCAGGCATCGGCGACGTCCATCGCGTACTCGGCGAAAATCACCGGGTCGTTGTAAGTGAAGGCGACGCTGCGGCACCCGCGGTCGAGGGCCGCGCGAGCGAGCTGCTCCGGGCTCGCCGCATCAGCGAGCGTGTCCACGTCGCGCGACTTGGAAATGTCCCAGTTCTGGCAGAACTTGCAGGCGAGATTGCAGCCCGCGGTGCCGAAGGAGAGGATGCTCGAGCCGGGGTAGAAATGGTTGAGCGGTTTCTTTTCCACCGGGTCGATGCAAAAGCCCGAAGAGCGTCCGTAAGTGGTGAGCACCATCTTGTCGTGCTCGCGCATGCGGACGAAACACGCGCCGCGCTGGCCTTCGTGCAGCCGGCAGTCGCGCGGGCACAGGTCGCACTGGAGTCTCCCGTCCTCCAGCAGGTGCCACCAGCGGCCGATGTAGGGTTTATCGAGCACCGCGCTCACTGACGAAACTCCGCTTCGCGCCATTTGAGCACGGTGTAACGCTTCACCCGGCAGCTCCGGATGTCGGTGTTCTGCGCAATCCCGGCTTTTTGCCTGAGGTGCGCGATGAACCGCTCGGGATCGGACAAGCCGTCCCAGACCTGCGGCAGGAAGGTCGCGCGCTTGCCCTCCTCGCCCTGTTCGAGAATGATGCCGTCCACGCCGGGGCGCAGCCGTCCAATGAGATCGGCGTGGTCCTCGAACGACAGCCGCTTGGGCGTCGACAGCAGCGACACTTCGATGTCGGTGCGCGCGAATTCGTCGCGGGTCAGCGCCTTGAATCGCGTGTCCTCGAGCGCCGCGGCCCGGGCGTTCTCGGCGACGTCTTGAGCGAGCGGCCGCTGCGCTTCGAGCGCACCCACGCAGCCGCGCAGCTCTTCGCCCTGCATCAGGGTGACGAAAGTCGCGCGCGATTCGCGGAGCCAGGGCTCCTCGGCGAGCGGCGCTCCGGGCTCCCCGACCGCGACAAGCGCGGCGGAGATCGACTGACGCGCGATCTGCAGGAGCCTTCTTCCGTGCTCCGTTCCGTAGCGAGGGCTTTCGGATGCGAGCGCAAAGGAAGCGTAACCGACGACCCGGTTCTTGTCGCCGGCGGTGTCCCCGGAGTTCCGGCAGTCGAGCAGCTTCGGCGCGAGCCCCTTGCGCTTGGCCGCGATCAGCATGCCGGCCAGCGGCGTCGCGCCGCAGGCCTGCTCGTGACAGATTCCCGCATCGAAGTCGAGAATCGCCCGCACGGTGGCGCCGTCGATTCTGCGCGCGGCTTCGTACGAATGGTAGTGCGAGAGATCCGAGCTGATCACGATCAGGGTTTCAGGCCCGCCCCAGAGGCGCTCCAGCACATCGGCGACTTTCTCCGGAGCCGCGTCGCCCACCACCAGCGGCACGAGCGAGAATTCGCCGAGGACCCGCTGCAGGAAAGGCAGCTGCACTTCCAGCGCGTGCTCTTCGGCGTGTGTCGCCGCCGATTCCACGACCTGAGGCAGAACGCGGATCGAGGCCATGGCTTGCTCGTCAAGCGGGATCCGGCCGAGCGGCGTATCGAATGCTTTCGCCCGCGGCAGCGCGAGGCCCAGCACGGGGACCCGGTGACAGGGACCGAGGATCACGACGCGCCTGACGATGCCGCGCGCCGGGCGCAGCCGGTCGTACGCGCTCGCCGCGACCGGTCCGGAATAGATGAAACCGGCGTGCGGGACGATCACCGCCTTGGGGAATCCGGGCGCGAGCGGCGCGTCCTCGGTCCGCTCGAGATAGTCGACGACTTCCTCGGCGAGCGCGCGCGCGTCGCCCGGATAGAAGAGGCTCGCGACCGCAGGCGGCCGCACATCGGGGTTCTGGAAGAAGCTCATGCTCTCAATATAGAGCACGGGCCTGCCGGACCCAAGCCCTCCAGCGTGGGTCTTTAGCGCGGCAGCGGGCGCCGGGCGGTCCAGGGCCCGCGCAGCTCGCGGGCGCGCACTTCGCCGGTCATCGATTCCCCGGCCACAGTCCCCTCGAAGGCCATCAAGCGACCCTTGTAGAGCAGCCCGAAGCGGACCTGCCTGCCCCGCACCGTCAGGTCCCTGAGGTATAGCTCGGCGCTGCCTTCGCGCACGAATCCACCGACGGCGTGGGGCTCCTGGGCGATCTGCAGGCTGAGCGGGGCGCCGGCGAGCGTTTTGGGGAGCGTGAGCTCCCACACGCCCTGCACGCGCGCCGGGACGACGTAGTAATAGAGCCTAGTCCAGGAGGTGCCGCTGATCATCTCCTTTTCGGGGACGTCCATCGAAAGCTCCTTGTCGGGCGGCCAGGGCGCGAGCGGATAGTCGTGGGACACGATGCGCGTGCCGGGCCGCAGTTCGGCGCGGAACCTCGGCACCAGCCGCGTGACGAAGCGCGGCAGCAGGTACAGCATCACCACGCTCGCTTCCTTGATGTCGGTCTCGAACAGGTCGCCCTGTATGAACTTGACACGCTCCGTCACGCCCTCGTGTTTCGCGCCGATTCGCGCCGTTTCGACGAGTTCGGTCTGCAACTCGACGCCTACCCCGCGCGCGCCGAAGCGCTTGGCCGCCGTGATCACCAGCCTCCCGTCTCCCGAGCCGAGGTCGTAGACCACGTCCTCGCCGCGGATATCGGCGAGCTTCAGCATCTCCTCCACGATCACCCATGGAGTCGGAACGTAGGGGCCGGCGATATTGTCCTTCGCGTCGTCGAGGTCCTGCGCGAAGGCGGGTGCGGCGGCGCAGAGCGCCAGCACGGCTGCAACGCAGCGGGAAAACGAATTCATCCTGCTTCCTCCAGCCGTTCGAGCAGACCGTTCAGCGCGAAAACCACCGACTGCCGGCGCACCCTTTCCCGGCCGCCCGGGAAACGCCGCGTGACGCTTTCCATCCCACCCCGTTTCCGCGACCACGCGAAGCACACCGTGCCGACGGGTTTCGCCTTCGTGCCGCCGCTCGGCCCGGCGACGCCGGTCACCGCGATCGAAACTTGCGCGCGGCTTCGCGCGAGCGCCCCGGCGGCCATTTCCTTCGCGGTTTCCCGGCTCACCGCGCCGTGCCGCGAAAGAGTCCGCTCGCGCACGCCGAGCAGCTCCCTCTTGGCCTCGTTGGAGTAAGTGACGAACCCGCGGTCGAACCACCCGGAGCTCCCCGACACGGACGTCACCGCCTGGGCAATCCAACCGCCGGTGCAAGACTCGGCCGTGGCGAGCTTCAGATTGTGTTTCTTGAGGCGCGCGCCGATCCGTCTCGCTAGCAGCTTGAGCGTATCGCGAGCCATCAGCCGAGGATTCTTTTCACGAGAGCGATAAGAAGCAGGGTGTAGAACGCCGCGACGATGTCGTCGAACATCACGCCCACGCCTCCTTTCATCGCACGGTCGATGTGACGGATCGGCGGCGGCTTGACCACGTCGAAGAAGCGGAACGCGAAGAACGCAAGGGCCCACCAGGCCCAGCCCGAAGGTGTGAGCAGCAGGATCAGCAGCATCGCGACGACCTCGTCCCAGTTCATGGCGCTGTGATCGGCGATGCCCAGATCGCGCCCGGTTCGAGCGCAGGCCCAGACGCCGATTCCGAAGAAAAGAACGATGACCCCGAAAAGATACAACGGAACGACGACCCCGAAGAGAGACACCGTCGGCAGCAGCCAGCCGAGCAGAATGAAAAGCGGAAACGCGAGCAGCGTGCCTACGGTGCCGGGGGCGAGCGGCGCAAGCCCCGTTCCGAAACCGAGCGCGATGAAATGGGCCGGATGGGCGAGGGCGAAACCGGGGCCGGGCCGCGTGATCATGCGAAGTGATCGAAACCCTTGCGCGGACTGGAAACGAGCTTGCCCCGGGCGTCGCGCAGCCGCGCCACCGGATCGCCCGGAACCGCGACGCCGATGAGGGCGAGCGGGATTTCAAGGTCCTTTCCCACGGCTTCGATCTCAGCGCGCTTGAACGCCGGCGCGGTGAACACGAGCTCATAGTCGTCGCCACCGGCGAGCAGGCAATCGTCGGCGAGCGCTTTGTCCGGGCAGCCGGCGATCGCCTTCGCCCGCGGAAGGCTGTCCCAGAGGAGCTCGGCGCCCACGCGGGACGCTTCCAGGATATGGCCGAGATCGGCGAGCAGGCCGTCGGAGACGTCGATCGCGCTGCGCGCAAGTCCGCGCAGCCGTTCGCCCAGCTCGACGCGCGGCTCGGGCGTGTGCAGCCGGGTGAGGCAGGCTTCGAGCGCCGCGCCCCCGAGCTTCACGCGCCCCTTCAGGTGGGCGAGCGCGAGCGCCGCCTCTCCGGTCGCGCCCGAGAGCCAGATATCGTCCCCGGCGAGCGCCGCGTCGCGCTTGAGCGCGAGCTCCGCCGGTACCTCGCCCATCACGGTGACCGAGATCGCGAGGGGCCCTCTCGTCGTGTCCCCGCCGATGAGCTCCGTTCTCCAGCGGCCGGCGAGCCGGAAGAACCCTTCCGCGAACGCGGCGATCCACGTCTCGTCGGCCTGCGGCAGCGCAATCGCGAGCGTCGCCCAGCGCGGGCCGGCGCCCATCGCGGCGAGATCCGAGAGGTTGACCGCGAGCGCCTTGTGCCCGAGCTTCCCCGGTTCAGCGTCCGGGAAGAAATGGGTTCCGGCCGTCAGCATGTCGGTGGAAACGGCAAGCAGCATTCCGGGGTCGGGCCGGACGAGCGCGCAGTCGTCGCCCACCCCCAGCACCGCGCTAGTCGCGGCCCGGGTGAAGTATTTGCGGATGAGGTCGAACTCGGAGGCCACGTCTTCAGGTTTTCCTCTCCTGCGGCCGCAGTTCGGAGACGAGCTTGTCGAGCACGCCGTTCACGTACTTGTGGCCGTCGGTGCCGCCGAAGTCCTTGGCGAGCTCGATCGCCTCGTTGATCACCACCTTGTAGGGAATATCGGTCGCGTTTTTCAGCTCGAACGCCGCGAGCAGCAGGATGCCGCGCTCGACCGGCGAAAGCTCTTTGAGCTTGCGATCGAGCACAGGCGCGATCAGGCGCTCGAGCGAGGCGGCGTGCGCTATCGTGCCCTGCAGGAGCCGCGCGAAATACTCGGCGTCGGCCTTACCAAAGCTCTTTGATTCCGCCAACTGGGACTGAAGGTCGGCCGCGTTGTCCCCCGCGAGCTGCCACGCGTACAGGCCTTGCAGCGCGAGCTCGCGCGAACGGCGCCGCGCCGATTTCATTTGTGGCTCTTCGCGATGCTCTTGCCGAGGTTCGCCATTTCCACGGCGACCTCGGCGCAGTCCCGGCCTTTTTGCGCCGCGCGCGCCTTCGCCTGCTCCTCGGTGTCGGTGGTGAGAATGCCGTTTGCGACCGGGATGCCGCTGTCGAGCTGCACCTGCATGAGTCCCGACGCGGATTCGTTCGCGACGATGTCGAAATGGTGCGTCTCGCCGCGGATCACCGCGCCGAGCGCGATCAGCGCGTCGTATCTCTCCGTGTTGGCGAGCTTCTGCAGGGCGAGCGGCGCTTCGAGCGCGCCCGGCACGCTGACCACGGTGAGGGTGGTCACGCGCAATTCCCCAAGCCGCTTGCGGCAGGCCTCGAGCATCGCGACGCCGATGCGCTCGTTGAAGCGCGAGCGCACGATCCCGATGCGCAGGCCCTCCCCGCTCGAGTCGGGCTCGATCTCCGCCATCAGCCGTCCCGCGCCCTGGCGGCCCTTTCGACGTACCCCGCGATCTCCAGCTCCCACCCTGCCATGCTCGGCATTTTTCTCGGCGAGGCCATGAGGCGCATCTTGCCGACCCTGAGATCGCGCAGGATCTGCGCGCCGATTCCGTACGTGAGGAAATCCATCTTGGACGGGCCCTCGGGCCGCTCGGGCGACGCGACCCGCTCGATCAGCTGGGACGCGCTCTCGGCGCAGTTGAGCAGCACCATGACGCCTTTGCCCTCGGCGGCGATGCGCTCGAGCACGTCGGGCACCGACCAGGAGTGCGCCCGCGGGCCGGCCTCGAGCAGGTCGAGCACGGAGAGCGGCGCGTGCACGCGCACCAGCGTCTCCTTGTCGGGCGTGATCTCGCCGCGGACGAGCGCGAGCTGGGTTTCCCCGCTGATCTTCTCCAGGTAGACGATGAGCCGGAACGGCCCGAAGCGCGTCTCGATCACGCGCTCGGTCACGCGCTTGATGAGCGATTCGTTCTGGCTCCGGAAGTGGATGAGATCGGCGATCGAACCGATCTTGAGCCCATGATGTTTCGAGAACTCGATCAGGTCGGGCAGTCGCGCCATGCTTCCGTCGTCTTTCATGATCTCGCACAGGACCGCCGCCGGATGAAGCCCGCCGAGCTGCACCAGGTCGCAGCAGGCCTCGGTGTGCCCGGCGCGCACCAGCACCCCGCCTGCCTGTGCGATGAGCGGGAACACGTGGCCCGGCTGGACGATGTCCGCGGGTGTCGCCTTAGAGGACGCCGCCGTCTTGATGGTGTGCGCCCGGTCCGCCGCCGATATTCCCGTGGTCACGCCGGAGGCCGCTTCGATGGACACCGTGAAATTGGTGCCGTGCACCGAGCGGTTGCGCGCCACCATCGGCAAGAGGTTCAGGCGCTCGGCGTGCGCCTCGGTGATCGGCATGCATACGAGGCCGCGGCCGAACTTCGCCATGAAATTGATTTTTTCCGCGGTGACGAACTCCGCGGCGAAGATGAGATCGCCCTCGTTCTCGCGGTCCTCGTCGTCGACGAGCACGGCCATGCGGCCGGCTTTCAGCTCGGCGATGATTTCCTGGATCGAATTGAGGCTCATGGCGTTGTCCGAGCGCGAATTTTACGCCTATCAAACAAAAAGGGGCGCTCTCGCGCCCCTCGCATTCCGGCGGGCCGTCCCGCCTTACTGCTCGCCGCCCTGTTCGTGCCCTTCGATTTTCTCGCGGATGCGCGCGCGCTTGCCCGAGCGCGCTCGCATGTAGTAGAGCTTGGCGCGGCGCACGTCGCCTTTCCTCTTCAGCTCGATCGAGTCGATCAGGGGGGAATACGTCTGGAAGGTGCGCTCGACGCCCTCGCCCGAGGACACCTTGCGCACGGTGAACGAGGAATTGATGCCGCGGTTCCTCTTGGCGATCACCACGCCTTCGTAGGCCTGCACGCGCTTGCGCTCGCCTTCGACGACGCCCACGTTGACGATCACCGTGTCGCCCGGGGAGAACTCGGGGAGCTTCTTCCCCATGCGCTTGATTTCTTCCTCTTCGAGTTTTTGAATGATGTTCATCGCTTCGCTCCTTGGTCCAATTCCTGCCTGAACTCTTCAAGCAGTCTGCGTTCGCCCTCGCTCATCCCGCGCCGCTCGAGCAGCTCGGGCCTTCGCAGCCACGTGCGCCCCAGCGACTGCTTCAGCCGCCAGCGCTCGATTCTCTCATGGTGGCCCGAGAGCAGCACCGGCGGCACCGCCTCTCCCGCGTACGTTTCCGGCCGCGTGTACTGCGGGCAGTCGAGGAGCCCGTTCACGAACGAGTCCTGCTCGGCCGACAGCCCGTCCCCGAGCGCGCCGGGCAACTGCCGCACCACCGCGTCGATCAGCACCATCGCAGCGAGCTCGCCGCCGGAGAGGACGTAGTCGCCGATCGACAGCTCCTCGTCCACACTGCGACGTACGAGGCGCTCGTCCACGCCTTCGTAGCGTCCGGCGAGCAACACCCACCGCGGCCCCTCCGCCAGCTTCATTACCTTGCGGTGGTCCATCACCGGCCCTTGAGGCGAGAGATAGATCACTTTCGCTTCGCCTTTCGCCGCGGCCTTCGCCGCTGCGATCGCCTTCTCCAGCGGCTCGGCGAGCATCACCATGCCGGGCCCGCCCCCGTACGGCCGGTCGTCGACCGTGCGGTAATTGTCGGTCGTGAAATCGCGCGGGTTCCACAGCGCGAGGCTCCACAGCCCCTCTTCCAGCGCCCGGCGCGTCACGCCCGAGTCCGTGACCGCAGCGAACGCCTCGGGAAACAGCGTCACGCAATCGAAGCGGATCACCAGTCCGCTCCCCAGTCGACTTCGACCGTGCCTGCGGCGAGGTCGACTTTGCGGATCACCTCCGCAGTCGCCGGCACGAGACGCTCCCCGGATTCGTGCGCGACTCGCATTACATCGTTCGCGCCGCCGGCGCTGAAAAATCCCGTTACCTTGCCCAAGCGCTCGCCCTGAGCGTTCACCACCGCGAGGCCGATCAGATCGGCCTGGTAGAACTCGTGCGCCGCGGGCTCGGGCAGATCCTCGCGCTTGAGCGCCACCTCGGCTCCGCGGTACGCTCCGGCCTGCTCTGGGCTGCTGCATCCATCGAAGCGCGCCACCAGGTAGGCGCCGTGCGCGCGGCACTCCGCCACGACGACCTCACTGAGCTTCCCCGGCTTGCCGACCCACCACGCGGAATGCCTGCAGAGACTGCCGCTTCCCGAAGCGAACGGCTCGATCTTCAGAGCACCCTTCACGCCCCAGGGCGCCATCACGCGCCCCATGACCACCCACCTGGTTGGCCCGCTCGTCGCCAACCCGCCTCAGCCTGAGCTACTTGGCCGCGGCTTCAGCCGGCGCCTTGTAGCCCTTGAGGAGTCGGGCGACCGTCGGGCTCAGCTGCGCGCCCTTGCCGCGCCAGTACGTCAGGCGGTCGGTCGCGAAACGCAGCGACTCGCGGCCCTCGGGCGCCTTCGGGTCGTAGAACCCGACGCGCTCGATGAAGAGCTTGCCTGCTGCGCGGCGCGAATCGGCGACCACCACGTTGAAAAAGGGCCGCTTCTTGGCGCCGCCGCGAGAAAGACGAATCACAACCATGACCAATGACCGGAGCCGAAAAGGGCGTGATTTTACGCGAGATTCGCCCTGAGTGGAAGGCGAGACGTCTGCCGTCTGCTCACCGCCTACCTGACCCGTCTCCACACGTTGGTGTTGACTCGGCCCGCCAGCGTCGACGGATTGATGTAGACCAGATCCTCGGCAGTCAGAGTCTTGATGACCCGCTTGAAGGACGAGCCGTTCTGGTTGGGGAACGAGCTGCGCTCGATGTTGAGCGTCAGGACGCCGTCGGCTTCGCTGAGCGAGTAAGTCCCGTAATACGAGAGCACTCCGTGCGCGACGGCCCTGTTTTCCTCCGGCGTCGTTTTCAGACGGTCGTTGGAAGCGAGCTTCGGAAACTCGGCGATGATCTGCTGAGAAAAGCGGATGCCGTCGAAGGTGAGCAGGCCTTTGGGGTTCGCGCCCTCCACCAGCGGAAACTTGGTGCCGTCCTTGGCCACGGACTCCGCCGAAACGTACGTCCAGTTGCCGATGAGCAGCTTCTTCGAGATCGGACCTCTCTGCTGGGCCCAGGCTTCCGAAGCTCCAAACAGCATCAAGACGGCGAAACCAGCAGCGATCGATTTGTTCATGGTATCCCCCTCTCCCAGCAGTCTATACCCGCTACCGCATCCCCGCGCCCCGGAATCTGCTCCAGCGCTAGCCCGACCAAACTGGACAAAACGACCAAAACGTCTATAATGCTCGAAACACCTTCCAAGGCCTACCATGACCACTCTGACATTCCGCAACAGCCGGGGCGAACTGGTCGATATCCCCGCCGTTCCCGCCACCCGGGCCAAGAGCGAGTTCGGCGCCGTCCTCGATAATGCCGTCGCCCGCGGGGCGGTCGCGATCACCCGCCACGACGCGACCAAGGCGGTGCTCGTCTCCTACGCCGAGTTCGAATCGCTGGTGAAGTCGCGCTCCCCCGCTCTCGAGGACTTGAGCGCGCAGTTCGACGGCCTGCTCCAACGCATGCAGACGCCCGAGGCAAGAAAGGGCATGAAGGCGGCGTTCAACGCGCAGCCGGCCGAGTTGGGCCGCGCGGCCGTCAGGGCGGCAGCCAAAAAAAACACTAGGACAAAGGTCGCCGCTCTCCGCAGGCGATGACTGCGCCCGAGCCGCGCATCTACGTGCTGGCCGGCGTCAACGGCGCGGGCAAGAGCAGCATAGCCGGCGCGGCCTTTCGCTCGAACGGAGCCGACTACTACAACCCCGACGAGACCGCCCGCGCGCTGAGGGCCGCCAATCCCGCGCTGAGCCAGGCGGACGCCAACGGCGCCGCCTGGCAGCAGGGCAAAAAGCTGTTGGAAAAAGCCATCGCCGGGCGGCTCGACTTCGCGCTCGAGACCACGCTCGGCGCGAACACCATCCCGGCGCTGCTCGCCAAGGCGGCGGCTCAAGGGATCGAAGTCCATGTCTGGTATGCGGGCCTCGCGAGCCCTGAGCTCCACATCGAGCGCGTGCGCAAGCGCGTCCGCAAGGGCGGCCACGACATTCCCGAAGAGGACATCCGCCGACGCTACGAGCGCAGCCGCATCAACCTCGTGCATCTCCTGCCCAAACTCGCGGCCCTGCGCGTGTACGACAACAGCGCGGAGGCGGACCCCGCCGCCGGCAAGGCGCCCGCGCCCAAGTTGGTGCTGCACATGGAGCACGGAAAAATTCTCGGTCCGGCGGACCTGTCGCGGACGCCGGACTGGGCGAAGCCGATCGTCGCCGCGGCGCTGAAACTTAGGGTATGAACCCCTTCATCCCCTGCATCATCTTTGCCAATCCCGCTTTCTGCATCCGCTTCATCATCTCGCGCATCTGCTCGAACTGGTTCAAGAGGCGATTCACTTCCTGCACGGGAACACCCGCGCCTGCCGCGATGCGCCTTTTGCGCGAAGCCTTGAGGACCTCCGGCCGCATCCGCTCCGCGGGCGTCATGGAATTGATAATGCCTTCGACGCGGCGCAGCTGACGTTCGTCCATCTGCGAGGACTGCGCCGCTTGGGCGAACTGCGCGGGCAGCTTGTCGACCAGAGCCGACATCCCGCCCATTTTGCGCATCTGGCCGATCTGCTCCTTGAAGTCCTCCAGGTCGAAGTCCTTGCCCCTCTTTACCTTCTCGGCGAATTTCTTTGCGTCCTCGACGTTGACGCGTTTTTGCGCCTCCTCGACGAGCGAAAGCACGTCGCCCATGCCGAGGATGCGCGAGGCCATGCGCTCGGGGTGAAAGAGCTCCAGGCCGTCGGGCTTCTCGCTCACGCCCGCGAACTTGATCGGCTTTCCCGTCACCTGCCGCACCGACAGCGCCGCGCCGCCGCGCGCGTCGCCGTCGAGCTTGGTGAGCACGATCCCGGTGAGGGGCAGCGCGTCGCCGAAAGCTTTCGCGACCTTGACCGAGTCCTGGCCCTGCATCGAATCGACGACGAAGAGGGTCTCGACGGGCTTCAAGGCGGCGTGCAGCTCGGCGATCTCCCGCATCATCGGCTCGTCGATCGCCAGGCGTCCCGCCGTGTCGACGAGCAGCACATCGTGGTAGTGCTTTCCCGCGTGATCGAGAGCGGCGAGCGCGATGGCCAGCGGTTTCTGCCCGTTTTCCGAAGGAAAGAAATCAACGCCGATCTGAGCCGCGAGCGTCCTCAGTTGCTCGATCGCCGCGGGCCGGTAGACGTCGCAGGAGACCAGCAGCGGCCTTTTCTTCTGTTCCGTCATGAGCATTCTCGCGAGCTTGGCGGCGGTGGTCGTCTTGCCCGAGCCCTGCAGGCCGGCCAGCAGCACGACCGCGGGCGGCGTCACCGCGAGAGCGAGCGCCGCGTCCTCCCCGCCCATGAGCGCGATCAACTCGCGGTGCACCACGCCCACCAGCGCCTGGCCCGGAGTGAGGCTGCCGATCACCTGCTCGCCAAGGGCGGCTTCGCGCACGCGGGCGATGAAATCACGCACCACGGGAAGCGCCACGTCCGCTTCGAGCAGCGCCAGGCGCACCTCGCGCAGCGCCCCCTGGACGTTCGCCTCGGTGAGGCGCGCCTCGCCGCGGATCGTCTTCGCGATCCGGGACAGGCGTTCGGTCAGGTTCTCAAGCACGGGAGGGCGTGGCGTCGGTGTAAACTGCGCGGATGCCGGCGATTCTACTCTACGCTGCCGCGTCTCTCCTCTACGCGATCCTCGCTTTTCACTTCTGGCGCACGCGCTGGCGCGGCGCGAGCGGGCTGCGGCTCGCGCGCCTGGAGCGGGCTGCGATCCTCGCGCCGTTCGCGCTGCATACCTGGCTCGTCTACGACATGCTGTGGGCCCAGTCCGAACTGCACTTCGGTTTCGGGCAGGCGCTCTCGGTGATGCTGTGGCTCGCGGTGCTGATCTACTGGATCGAGAGCCAGTTCCTCGAGCTCGAGAGCATGCAGGCCCCGATCCTCGCGCTCGCCGCCGTGTGCGCGCCGCTGCCTGCGCTCTTCCCGGGGCTTGCGGGCACGCCGTACACGCATTCGACCGAATTTCGGCTGCACCTCGCGCTCGCGATGGTCGCCTACGGCATGTTCACGATCGCGGCGCTGCACGCGCTTCTGATGACGCTGATGGAGCGGCGGCTGCACGGCGGAGCGCTGGTCGGGCCGCTCGCCGCGCTGCCGCCTCTGCTGACGATGGAAAGGCTGCTGTTCCAGATCATCCTCGCGGGATTCGTGTTTCTCACGCTGACGCTCGCCACCGGAATCGCGTTTTCGGAAACGCTCTTCGGCCGTGCGATGAAATTCGACCACAAGACGGTGTTCGCCGTGGCTTCCTGGCTTATTTTCGCGGCGCTCCTCGCCGGGCGCTATCTCTACGGCTGGCGCGGACGGGTCGCGCTGCGCTGGACGCTCGTCGGCTTTGTCGCGCTGCTGCTCGCCTATGTCGGCAGCCGTTTCGTGCTCGAGGTGATTCTGCGGCGCGGTCTGCCCTAAGCTATACTTCCGCTCCCCGTCCTCTAGGCGCCCGCTTTGGACGACATTCGGTTGGCGGTGCAGTTCGTCGCGCTCGCCGTCCTGCTCGTAATCTCAGGTCTTTTCTCCATCGCCGAAACCAGCATGATGGCGGTGAACCGCTATCGCCTGAAGGCGCTCGTGCGCATGGGGAACCGGGGCGCCCAGTACGCCGCCGAGCTGCTCGCGAAGACCGACAAGCTCCTCGGGGTCATCCTGCTCGGCAACAACCTGGTGAACGCCGCAGCCGCGTCGCTCGTCACCGTCATCGGCATCGAGCTCTTCGGGGACGACAAGTACGTGATGATGGCCGCCACCCTGGTGATCACCTTCTTGATTCTCGTCTTCTCCGAGGTCACGCCCAAAGTCATCGGCGCGGCCTACGCGGAACGCATCGCGCCGCTCGCGAGCTATGTGCTCAAGCCGCTGCTCAGGATTCTCTACCCGGTCGTCTGGTTTGTGAACCTGTTCGTCGCGCCGTTGCTCTACCTGTTCCGCGTGCACTCGAAGAGCGGCGCCCATTCGCAGCGGATGACTATGGAGGAGCTGCGCCTGCTGGTGCTGGAATCGGGACAGTTCATGCCGAAGAAGCACCAGAGCATCCTCGTCAACCTGTTCGACCTCGAAGCGATCACCATCGAGGACGTGATGACGCCCCGCGCGCAGATCGAGGCGATCGATCTGGAGGCCTCGAGCGAGAGCATCCTCGCCCAGCTCACCACCGCGTATCACACGCGGCTCCCCGCCTACCGGGGCGAGCTCGGCAACCTTGCGGGCATCCTGCACCTGCGCAAGGTGATGCACCTGGTGCGCTCGGAAGAGTTCGACCGGAGGGCGCTCGCCGAGCTGCTGGCGGAACCCTATTTCGTTCCGGCCGGCACGCCGGTGTTCGCGCAGCTCCAGTATTTCCAGGAGAACCACCAGCGCATCGCGCTCGTGGTCGACGAGTACGGCGAGCTGCAGGGGCTGGTGACCCTCGAGGACATCATCGAGGAGATCATCGGCGAGTTCACCACCACCGCGCCGGTGAAATCGGAAAGCTATTTCTGGGACAAGGACGGCAGCGCCCTGGTGGAGGGCTCGAGCGTGCTGCGCGAGCTCAACCGCAAGCTCGGGCTCGCGCTGCCCCTCGACGGGCCGAAGACCTTGAACGGTCTCATCCTGGAACACCTGCAGGACATTCCCGCGGCAGGGGTCGCGCTCAAGATCGCCGACGTGCCGATGGAGATCGTCCAGACGCAGGGCCGGGTGATCAAGACCGTGCGGCTTTTCCGCCCGCGCCTGTCCGACCTCGCGCAAGCGGCGTGAGATTTTCTGCGGGCTGCGCGACGCCGGAAGCAATTCGCGGCCTTCAAGACTGTCAGTTTGCGCCTTGTCTTCAATGTATTGCGGAAAATACCTGAGACTTTACAAAGAGCCTGTGCCCATGCATCATCGCGAGACTGGCACCGGAGCATGAAGCAGGAGAGACCGCTATGGCAACCGCAGCAGCAGCAGTCGCCAAGGTCAGGGAAATCACCTACCTTTGGGAAGGCAAGGACAAGTCCGGCAAGCCCGTCAAAGGTCAAATGCGCGCCAGCGGCGAGGCGGTGGTCAGCGTCACGCTGCGCCGCCAGGGCATCATCGTCAGCAAGGTCCACAAGCAGCGCCTCGGGAGGGGCGGCAAGGTCAGCGAAAAGGACGTGAGCCTGTTTACCCGCCAGATGGCGACGATGATGAAAGCCGGCGTGCCGCTCCTGCAGTCTTTC
Source organism: Burkholderiales bacterium (assembly GCA_035637655.1). Classification (GTDB taxonomy): domain Bacteria; phylum Pseudomonadota; class Gammaproteobacteria; order Burkholderiales; family SG8-39; genus VBDM01. The sequence goes on from DASPWT010000185.1 coordinate 14,688, forward strand.
GACATCGTCGGCAAGGGCCACTCCAACCCGGCGGTGGCGCGATTGCTGATGGGGATCAAGACCGACGTGGAGACCGGCTCCTCGCTCGCCTCGGCGTTCCGGAAGTACCCGCTTCACTTCGACGCCCTGTACTGCAACCTGGTAGCGGCCGGGGAGCAGGCCGGGATTCTCGAAACTCTCCTCGAACGCCTGGCGACCTACAAAGAAAAGATCCTCGCCATCAAATCGAAGATCAAGTCGGCCCTGTTCTACCCGATCGCGATCGTCGTGGTTGCCTTCATCATCACCGCGGTCATCATGATTTTCGTGATTCCGGCATTCAAGGAGGTGTTCTCGAATTTCGGCGCCGATCTCCCCGCCCCGACCTTGTTCGTCATGGGGGTCTCGGACATTTTCGTCAGGTACTGGTACGTCATCTTCCCCGCCGTCATCGGAGGCGCATGGGGCTTTCTCGCGCTATGGAAGCGCTCCGTACCGGTCCAGGTGTTCATGGACCGGCTGATGCTCAAAGTGCCGGTTTTCGGCGACCTGATCAGGAAATCCACCATCGCACGCTGGACCCGGACGCTCTCCATCATGTTCGCGGCGGGCGTGCCCCTGGTCGAGGCGCTCGAATCGGTCGGCGGCGCTTCGGGAAATTACGTGTACATGATGGCCACCAGGGAGATCCAGATCAAGGTGAGCACCGGGACGAGCCTGACGACTTCGATGCAGGAATCCAACGTCTTTCCCAACATGGTCACCCAGATGGTGTCGATCGGGGAGGAATCCGGCGCGCTCGATTCCATGCTCGGCAAGGTCGCCGACTTCTTCGAGGCCGAGGTCGACGACGCGGTTGACGCGCTCACCAGTCTGATGGAACCGATGATCATGGTGGTGCTCGGCGTGCTGATCGGCGGCATGGTGATCGCGATGTACCTGCCGATCTTCAAGATCGGCCAAGCGGTCTAGCATTATTTCCATCACGCGCCTCCTCGAAAGGGTTACGGCCCGGCCGTAACCCTTTTTGTTTGATCCGATGAGCGAGATTCTCAAGACGGCCGCCCACCCGATGGTGTTCCCGTGGCTGTGCCTAGTGCTCGGGCTCATGGTCGGCTCGTTTCTGAACGTGGTCATTCATCGTTTGCCGAAGATGATGGAGCGCGGTTGGCAGGAGGAATGCGCAGACCTGCACGGCGAGACCGTCGCCCCGGCGGAAAGGTTCAACCTTTTCGTTCCGCGCTCGCGCTGCCCCGCCTGCGGCCACGCTATCACCGCGGCCGAAAACATCCCGCTCTTTTCCTGGGCGATGCTGCGCGGACGCTGCTCTGCGTGCAAGGCGCCCATCAGCCCGCGCTATCCGCTGGTCGAGCTGCTCGGAGGCGCCGCCGCGGCCTGGTCGGCGGTGCGCTTCGGGGCCGGCCCCGCGGCGTTCGCCGCCATGGTGTTCCTGTGGTGCATCGTCGCCGCGACTTTCATCGATTTCGATACCCAGCTGCTGCCCGATTCGATCACCCTGCCGCTGCTGTGGCTGGGACTGCTCGTCAATGCGGGCGGCGTTTTTATCGACCTGCGTTCCGCGGTGATCGGCGCGGCCGCGGGATATCTCGCCCTTTGGAGCGTGTACTGGCTGTTCAAGCTCGCAACGGGCAAGGAGGGAATGGGATTCGGCGATTTCAAGCTGCTCGCCGCGATCGGCGCGTGGTGCGGGTGGCAGGTCTTGCCGCTCACGATCCTGCTGTCGTCCTTCATCGGGGCCGCAGTGGGGATCGCCCTCATGATCTTTGCCCGGCACGGCCGCAGCGTGCCGATTCCCTTCGGGCCGTATCTTGGCGCCGGCGGGATCGTCGCGCTGTTCTGGGGACCCCAGATCACCCGCCAATACCTCAACCAGTTCATGTGAAGCCGTACACGGTCGGACTCACGGGCGGCATCGCCAGCGGCAAGAGCTCGGTCGCCGGGCTGTTCGCCAAACGCGGGGTCGCCGTGATCGATACCGACGAGATCGCCCACGAGCTCACGCGTCCCGGAGGCGAGGCGATCGAGGCGATACGCGCTGCTTTCGGCGCCGGCTTGATCGGCGCGGACGGCGCCCTCGATCGCGACGCGATGCGCAAGCTCGCGTTCCGCGATGCGGCGGCGAGGAAAAAGCTCGAGGGGATCCTGCATCCGCTCATACGAAAGGAAAGCGCCCGCCGATGCGCGCACGCGCAGAGCCCCTACGCAATTCTCGTGGTCCCGCTCCTGGTGGAGGGCGGCGTCGACCGATCGCGCTACGCGCGGGTGCTCGTGGTCGATTGCACCGAGGCGCAGCAGGTCGAGCGCGCGATGCGGCGAAGCGGTCTCCCGGAGACCGAAGTGCGCGCCATCCTCGCCGCGCAGGCAACGCGCGAGCAGCGCCTCGCCCGAGCCGACGACGTGATCGACAACAGCGGAACACCCGGGGCGCTCGAGCGCCAGGTGTCGCATCTGAATGAGCAATACCTCACGCTTGCCGCGCGCTCCAAGACAACGTCATAGCGCGCGCCCGTTGTCAATTCGCGGCGGATCAGGGAGAATCCGGCGAGGCTCCCCCGGAATCAGTTGCTTACCCTAGTCGCGGGTGTCACGGTGATCACCTACGAGTATCCGCTCAACGAACGAATCCGGACCCTGCTGCGTCTGGAAGACCTGTTCGAGCGCGCCAATCACTTTGTCGCGGAGGAAGATTCGCGCGCGCACCACGCCGCGCTGATAACGCTGTTTGAAATCCTGGAAGTCGCCGGTCGCGCGGAATTGAAGTCGGACCTGCTGCAGGAACTCGAGCGACAGAAACAGGTCCTGCTCGGATTTCGCAACAACCCTCAAATCGCGGAGAGCGTGCTCCAGCAGGTCATTTCCGACATCGAGCGCTCGAGCGCGGCGATTTTCGCGATGACCGGCAAGGTCGGCCAGTACCTTCGCGAGAACGAATGGCTGATGTCGATCAAGCAGCGCACCGGGATCCCCGGCGGGGTTTGCGAATTCGATCTGCCCTCTTACCATTTCTGGCTGCACCGCGAAGGCGCCAGGCGCGTGACCGACCTCAGCACCTGGATTTCCCCGTTGCTGCCGATCCGGGATGCTTCCTCCATCGTGCTGAAACTTCTGCGCGAAGGCGGCAAGCCCGTGAAACACCTCGCCCACCGCGCCGCTTTCTCGCAAATGCTCGGCGGCAAGATGTCTCAGATGGTGCGCATCCGGCTGCCGCGCGAATCGCAGTTCATTCCCGAGATCAGCGCCAACCGTTACGCGCTGAACGTCCGCTTCAGCACTATCGGCACGCGGGTGTGCGAGGCGGACGTCGAGTTCGAGCTGACTTTCTGCAATCTGTAAGACCGTGGCCAAGGCGCGCTTTGTGAGCTGTCCGCGCTGCGGCGCGCAGGTGGCGTGGTCGCCGGAAAATCCTTACCGGCCGTTTTGTTCGGAGCGCTGCAAGCTCATCGATCTCGGCGACTGGGCGATGGAGAAGTACCGGGTTGCGGTCGAGGAAGACAAAGACCCGCCCGAGGCGAGCCCGACGGAAGATTCCTAGGGCATTTTTGCCCAGCTGCCGCGCACCATGGCAATGCCGTGCGCGCCGCAACTCATGGCTTGTTCGAGATCGGAAGGGACGATCCCGCCGAGCGCATAGACCGGCGTGGCTGCGCCTGCGGCGATCTTCCGGAATCTTTCCCACCCGAGCGGAACCGCGTCCGGGTGCGAAGGCGTCGCGTGGACCGGCCCGAGCACGACAAAATCCACCCCGAGCGCCTCGGCCCGGCGCAGCTCCTCG
>DASPWT010000186.1:0-3090 GCA_035637655.1 Burkholderiales bacterium
CTCTCGGGCGGCGAGGTGCAGCGCATCAACCTCACTACCGCGCTCGGCACTTCGCTCGTCAATACGCTGTTCGTGCTGGACGAGCCTTCGATAGGCCTGCACCCGCGCGACATGGGCCGCGTGATCGGCGTGATGCAGCGCCTGAGGGATGCCGGAAATTCGCTGGTGGTGGTCGAGCACGATCCGCAGATCATGCTGCAGGCCGACCGCATCATGGACATGGGCCCGGGGCCGGGCGAGCGCGGCGGAGAGATCGTGTTCTTCGGCACGCCCGACGAGCTGAAGCAGTCGAAAACGCTCACGGCCGAATATCTGTCGGGCAGGAAGGGGACAGACCACGGTTTTACGGGAAACCGTGGTCTGTCCCCGGTTTTGGAGCTCCTCGGCGCGGCCGAGCACAACCTGAAGGGCATCGACGTCGGCATTCCGCTCCAGCGCCTGGTGTGCATCACCGGCGTCTCGGGCTCGGGGAAATCCACGCTGGTGCAGGACGTGCTCTACGCCGCGCTGCGAAAAGCGAAAGGCAAGCCGACCGAAACGCCGGGGACGTTCCGCGAGCTGCGCGGCCACGCTCCGATCGAGGACGCGGTCATGGTGGACCAGACGCCGATCGGGCGCACCACGCGCTCCAACCCCGCGAGCTACGTCGGCGCCTGGGACGCGATCCGCAACATCTACGCGAAACAGCCGCTCGCGAAGGAGCGCAAGTACACCGCCGGCACCTTCAGCTTCAACTCCGGCAACGGCCGTTGCCCGACCTGCGGCGGCAACGGCTTCGAGCACGTCGAGATGCAGTTCCTGTCGGACGTGTACCTGCGCTGCCCCGACTGCAACGGCAGGCGCTTCCGCGACGAGGTGCTCGAGGTCGTGGTGGACGGAAAGTCGATCGCCGACGTGCTCGAGCTGACCGTATCCGGGGCGCTCGCGTTCTTCCGCGACCATCCCGAAGTGCAGCGCGCGTTGAAACCGCTCGCCGACGTCGGGCTCGAATACCTGCGCGTCGGCCAGCCGGTGCCGACGCTCTCCGGCGGCGAGGCGCAGCGGCTGAAGCTCGCCGGGCATCTGGTCGAGGCCTCCTCGAAGCCGAAGGGCGCGCGCGGCTCGCTGTTTCTGTTCGATGAGCCCACGACAGGTCTGCATTTCGACGATGTCGCGAAACTGCTCTCTGCCTTCCGCCAATTGATCGCCGCGGGGCATTCGCTGGTCGTGATCGAGCACAACCTCGACGTCATCCGCGCTTCCGACTGGCTCATCGACCTCGGCCCCGAGGGCGGCGACGCCGGCGGCGCGATCGTCTGCGCCGGGACGCCGGCGGAGGTCGCGAAGCACGCCAGCTCGCACACGGGAAAGGCGCTGCGCGAATACGAGGCGGCGTTTACAAAGCCCGCCGCCTTTCGCGCGGCGGAGCCTAGCGTGCCGCTGCAGGCCCGCATCAACGACTCGATCAGGATTCACAACGCCCGCGAGCACAATCTGAAATCCATAGACGTCGAAATCCCGCGCAACGAGTTCACGGTCGTCACCGGCGTCTCGGGTTCGGGAAAATCCACGCTCGCTTTCGACATCCTCTTCGCCGAAGGCCAGCGGCGCTATCTCGAGTCGCTCAACGCCTACGCACGCCAGTTCGTCCAAGGGGCGGCGCGGCCCGACGTGGACGCGATCTTCGGCATTCCGCCCACGGTCGCGATCGAGCAGCGCACCAGCCGCGGCGGAAGCAAGAGCACGGTCGCGACGCTGACCGAGATCTACCACTTCCTGCGGTTGCTCTACGTCAAGCTCGGCACCCAATACTGTCCCGACTGCAGGGTACCGATCGAGCCGCAGAGCGAGGACGCGATCGCGGCGCGCGTTTTGCGCGAATACAAGGGGCAACGCATCGGCCTGCTCGCCCCGCTCGTTGTCAACCGGAAGGGCTATTACACCGACTCGGCCAAGTGGGCGCGCGGCAAGGGTTACGCATTCCTGCGCGTCGACGGCGAGTTCCTGCCGACCGGCAAGTGGCCGCGGCTGTCGCGCTTCCAGGAGCACACCATTGAACTCCCGGTCGCCGACCTGCGCATCGCCGCGGACAATGAAGCGGAAATTCGCCCGGCGCTCGCCCGCGCCCTGGAATTCGGCAAGGGTGTCGTGCACGTCATCGCCGGACTCGACCGCCTGGCCGAGGCCGCGGCGAAATCCCGATCGGCGCGCGTGGAAATGGACCTTCCGCAGCGCGTCTTCTCCACGAAACGCGCCTGCCCTTCGTGCGGGCGCAGCTTCGCCGAGCTCGACCCGCGGCTTTTCTCGTTCAACTCCAAGCACGGCTGGTGCCCGGAGTGCTACGGCACCGGCCTCGCGCTCGACCGCGTGGAATGGGACGAGGAGCGCGAGAAGACCGGCACCGAGGACCGCGTGCTCGACTCGTGGATCGAATGGCTGGAGGTGGACGAGGTCTGCCCGGGCTGCGACGGCAAGCGCCTCAACCGCGAGGCGCTCGCGGTGAGCTACCAGGAGCGCTCGATCTCCGAACTCGCTGCGCTGCCCGTCGGCAAGCTCGAAGCGCTGTTCCGCGGCCTGGAGCTCTCCGGCCGCGAAGCCGAGATCGCGCGCGACATCGTCGCGGAGCTGCGCTCGCGCCTCTCGTTCCTCGACCAGGTGGGCCTCTCCTACCTGTCGCTCGACCGCTCGGCGCCGACACTTTCGGGCGGCGAGGCGCAGCGCATCCGCCTCGCTTCGCAGCTCGGCTCGAATCTGCGCGGCGTGTGCTACATCCTCGACGAACCGACCATCGGACTGCATCCGCGCGACAACCGGATCCTGCTCGACACGCTGGAAAAGCTGCAAGCCAAGGGCAACACGCTCGTCGTGGTCGAGCACGACGAGGACACCATCCGGCGCGCCTCGCACGTGATCGATCTCGGCCCCGGCGCGGGGAAGCGCGGCGGCCGCGTGATCGCCGAAGGCTCGGCCGATGACCTGACGCGAAACGCCGATTCGGTGACGGGGAAATTCCTCAAGAATCCGCTCATGCATCCGCTGCATCCGCCGCGCCCGGTGACGCGAAGCACGACCGCGCTCGAGATCGCGGGCGCGTCGCTGCACAACCTGAAA
>DASPWT010000187.1:0-10087 GCA_035637655.1 Burkholderiales bacterium
CTGCGTCACCTCTACGCCGACCGCAAGGCGGGCGCGTTCGGCTTTCACGCCGGCGAAATCCTGCCGCCGAAGTAAGCTCGCAGCGTACCGACTTACAGGCTGTAACCCTTCTCGTTGTGCAGCACGGTGTCGAGGCCTTCGTTCTCCTCCTCCGGCTGCACGCGCATTCCGGCCAGCGCGTCGCTCAGCTTGAGCAGGATCCAGGTGACCACGCCCGACCACGCCGCGACCGCGAACACGCCGGTCAGCTGCACCAGCACCTGGCCGCCCATCGTCACCTTCTCGGGATAGCCCACGCCGCCGAAATAGGCCGCGGCGAGCACGCCGGTGAGCGTCGTTCCGAGCGCGCCGCCGACCCCGTGTACGGGGAACACGTCGAGCGAGTCGTCCACATTGAGCGAGCGCTTCATGAAATTGGTGGCGAAGAAGCATGCAATGCCCGCCGCACCACCGATGACAAGGGCGCCGATCGGCCCGACGAAGCCCGAGGCCGGTGTGATCGTGCCGAGCCCGGCGACCATGCCGGTCACGATGCCGAGGACTGAGGGTTTGCCGAAGCGCAGCCATTCGCACACCATCCAGGCGAACGCTCCCGTCGCCGCGCCGATGTGCGTCACCAGCATCGCCATGCCCGCGGCGCCGTCGGCCGCGAGCGCGCTGCCCGCATTGAACCCGAACCAGCCCACCCAAAGCATGCAAGCACCCGTCACTGTCATGGCAAGATTGTGCGGCGGCATCGGCGTTTCGGGAAAACCCCTGCGCGGGCCGAGCACCAGCGCACACACCAGCGCCGCCATGCCCGCGTTCAGGTGCACGACGGTGCCACCGGCGAAATCCATGATCCCCATTTTCGCGAGCCAGCCGTCGCCCCACACCCAGTGCGCGACCGGCGCGTAGACGAAGACGAGCCACAGCAGGCTGAAGAGCAGCATCCCGGAAAACTTCACGCGCTCGGCGTAGGCGCCGAGGACCAGCGCCGGTGTGATGATCGCGAAGGTGAGCTGGAACATCGAGAACACGGTCTCCGGAATGCTTCCCCTCACCGCCTTGAAATCGACGCCGGACATGAAGGACTTGGCGAACCCGCCGTACCAGGCGTTGTTCGCGCCGCCGTCGCCGAAGGCGATGCTGTAGACGAAGAACACCCATGCGAGCGTCACCACGCAGGTGATCGCGAAGCATTGCATGAGAACGGAGAGGACGTTGCGCGAGCGCACCAGCCCCGCGTAGAAGAGCGCGAGTCCTGGGAGCGTCATGAACAGGACGAGCACCGACGCCGTGAGCATCCACGCGGTGTTCGCCGCGTCCAGCTTCGGCGGCTCGGCCGCCAGAGCCAACCGCGAGTAAAACAAGAACAGGGATATAACGAGGGAAAAACGCCAGCGGATTCTTGTCATCGTGTCCTCCTCCTAATGCAGTCTTGTGTTTTTAAATGCAGCTTCCAAACGACCCGCATTTTGCCCTAAATTGGTGCTTGGCCCAAACGTGTTGACACGGACGACCGCGACCGCTTAGCGTTGCGACGGATTCGCCCATGTACAGACGCCATTTCATGCTCGCCTGCGCCGCTTCGGCGCTCACCGCTTCGCTGCCGGCGGCGCCCGCCGACGCGAGTCCGCGCTTCTACGCCCGCGCCCGGCTTGTCGACCCGGCGGACCGGCCTCTCAGGGCGCGCGCGCTGCCCGCAGACCGCAATTTCATCTTTCACTACCCGTTTGCCGCGACACCCTGCTTTCTGCTGAACCTGGGCAGGCCGACCAAGCCTTTCGCGCGGCTGAAGACCGCGGACGAGCAAACCTATGAGTGGCCGGGCGGCGTGGGCGCGGACCACAGCATCGTCGCCTATTCGGCGATCTGCGCGCATCGGCTCACCTACCCCACCCGCGAGATCAGCTTCATCAGCTACCGCGGCGAGAAATCGGCCGGGAGCAGGTTCGCGCATGTCATCCACTGCTGCTCGAAGCACAGCCAGTACGATCCCGCCGAAGGCGCGAAGGTGCTCGCCGGCCCCGCACCGCAGCCCCTCGCCGCGATCCTTCTCGAGCACGACCGGGAAAACGACGGCCTGTACGCCGTAGGGACCCTGGGTGGAGAGCTGTTCAACGAGTTCTTCAGCAAGTACGAATTCCGCCTCGCCCTGGATCACGCTGGGCATGCCCGTACGGTGGTCGAGAGCCGCTGCGTCGTGAGCGAGCTGGCGCAGTACTGCAGGCAGCAGGTGAAGTGCTGAAAGCGGGATGATTCCCTGGCTGGAGCGCGACACGCCCTTCCCGCCGATCCAGTCTGCGCTCAGGGATCCGAACGGGTTGCTCGCGGCAGGCGGCGACCTGTCCTGCGAGCGCCTGCTCGAAGCCTATCGCCACGGCATCTTTCCCTGGTTTTCCGAAGGCGATCCGATCCTGTGGTGGAGCCCGGACCCGCGCATGATCCTGTTTCCCGCGGAGCTCAGGATTTCGCGCTCACTCGAGAAAACCCTGCGCAATCGTTCGTATGAAGCGCGCTTCGATTCCGCCTTCGACGAAGTCGTGGCCGGCTGCGCCGCGCCCCGCAAGGGCGAGCCCGGCACCTGGATCAGCGGCGCGATGAGCGAGGCCTACCGGGGCCTGCACCGGCTCGGATACGCGCATTCGGTCGAAACCTGGATCGACGGGGATCTCAGCGGAGGTCTCTACGGTGTGGCGATCGGCCGGGTGTTTTTCGGCGAGTCGATGTTCTCTCGCGCCCGCGATGCCTCGAAGATCGCGCTCGCCGCGCTGGTTGCACACCTCGAGTCGGCGGGCTTCGGGCTCATCGACTGCCAGATGCGCACGCGGCACCTGGAGACGCTGGGCGCGCGCGAGATTCCCCGGCGCCGGTTTTCCAGGTTGCTCGAAGAGTTGATACACTATCCGCACTCGCCGGGCAGCTGGTCCGGCGCATCTGTCGCGCAGGTGCGATGTCGAAGCTGAACGATCTGCCGCACGCCGTACTGCAGTTCTACGTGACTGCGCCCTACCCCTGCAGCTATCTGCCGGGCAGGATGGCGCGCTCGCAGGTCGCGACTCCCAGCCATCTGATCGGCACCGAGCTCTACGCGGACCTGGTGCGGCTCGGCTTTCGCCGCAGCGGCATCTTTACCTACCGGCCCTATTGCGATCACTGCCGCGCCTGCGTTCCGGTGCGCGTCCCGGTCGCGGAGTTTCGCGCCTCGCGCAGCCAGCGGCGGGCCCTGGCAAAGCACGCGGGGCTGCAGCACGCGGTGACGGCGCTGCGCTTTCGCGTCGAGCACTACTCGCTCTATCTTCGCTATCAGGCGAGCCGGCACTCCGGCGGCGGCATGGACCAGGACAGCCGCGACCAGTACTCGCATTTCCTGCTGCAGAGCCGGGTGAGCACGCGGCTGGTGGAATTCCGCGACAAAGGCAAGCTCATGATGGTGTCGATCGTCGACCAGCTGGGCGACGGGCTTTCCTCGGTCTACACTTTCTACGATCCCGACTCCGCCGGCGCGAGTTTCGGGACCTACAACATCCTGTGGCAGATCGAACAGTGCCGCCGCGCCGCCCTGCCCTATCTGTATCTCGGCTACTGGATCAAGGACAGCCGCAAGATGTCCTACAAGGCGCACTTCAGTCCGATCGAGGGTTTCATCGACGGCACCTGGCGAGCGCTCGCGCCCGAAGAGATACATTCCTAGACCGGGAGCCCGGTCGCGCCGCGGTAAAATGGCGCATGCTCTATCGCGTCGTCCGGCCGCTGCTGTTCGCGCTCGACCCGGAGACGGCGCACGGTCTCAGTCTCGGCTGCCTCGATGTCCTGGCGCGGCTCGGCGCCGCGTCGCTCGCCGCTTCCGCCGCGCCGCGCATGCCGGTGCGGGTGATGGGGCTGGATTTTCCCAATCCGGTGGGGCTTGCAGCGGGGCTGGACAAGGACGGAAGACACATCGATGGGCTCGCCGCTCTCGGATTCGGCTTCGTCGAAGTCGGTGCCGTGACGCCGCGGCCGCAACCGGGCAACCCCAGGCCGCGCCTGTTCCGCCTGCCCGAAGCCGAGGCGCTCATCAACCGCCTCGGGTTCAACAACGACGGCGTGGAGGTCCTGACGGAAAACATCCGTCGCTCGCGCTATCGCGGCATTCTCGGGGTCAATGTCGGAAGAAATTTCGATACGCCGAACGAGCGCGCAGCCGACGACTACCTGGCCTGTCTGCGCGAGGTGTATTCCTTCGCGAGTTTCGTCACCGCGAACGTCTCCTCGCCCAATACGAAAGATCTGCGGGCATTGCAGTGCCCCGATGAGCTCGATGCGCTCCTCGCCGCCCTCGCCGCGGAGCGCGACCGGCTGGCAAAGCAGCACGGAAGACGCGTTCCTCTGGCGGTGAAGGTCGCACCGGACCTGGACGAGTCCGGGATCGAGGCGATCGCCGACCGCGTCGCCGCCCGCGGCATCGACGCCGTCATCGCGACCAACACGACCGTGTCGCGCGAAGGGGTCGGGCACCTGCGCGCGAGCCGCGAGCCGGGCGGCCTTTCCGGTGCGCCGCTCAAGTCGCCCGCCACCGCGGTGGTGGCGAAGCTGCGGCGCGCGCTTCCCGCGAGGGTCGCGATCATCGGGGTGGGCGGAATCGCGAGCGCGGCCGACGCTCGCGAAAAGCTCGATGCCGGCGCGGACCTCGTCCAGCTTTATACCGCTCTGGTCTACCGGGGACCGGGACTCGTCGGCGAAATCGTGCGCGGCCTGGCGTCCCCGGAGCGCTCGCGATGAGCGGACTCGTCCAGCGGATCGATGCGCTGCTGCCGCAGACGCAGTGCACCAAGTGCGGCTACCCCGCGTGCAGGCCGTATGCGGAAGCGATCGCGAGAGGCGAGGCCGAAATCAATCAATGCCCGCCTGGAGGCGACGCCACCATCGGCGAGCTGGCGGCGCTGCTCGGTCGCAAGATCCGGCCCCTCAATCCCAAGAACGGCATCGAGCAGCCGCGCCGCGTCGCGCTGATCGACGAGGCGCGCTGCATCGGCTGCACTCTGTGCATCCAGGCCTGCCCGGTCGATGCCATCGTCGGAGCGCCGCAGCTGATGCACACGGTCGTGACCGAGCTTTGCTCCGGTTGCGACCTGTGCGTCGCGCCCTGCCCGGTGGACTGCATTGCAATGGTGACCGCGACGGGCGCCGATGCGACCTGGGACCGGGCCCGGGCGCACGCCGCCCGCGAGCGCTTCGAGCGGCGCCGGTCGCGGCACGAGCGCGAGCGCCGGGAACGCGCCGAGCGCCTGGCACAGCGCGCTCTCCAGGCGAAAGAAGATCCCGACACGGAGAAAAAGCGCGCGATCATCCAGGCCGCGATCGAGCGCGCGCGGGCGCGAAGGCGGGCGGTGTGAATCCGCAAAAACGCCGCAAGATCTTCGAGCGGCTGCGCTCGGCCAACCCCCATCCGACGACCGAGCTCGCGCACCGGACGCCCTTCGAGCTGCTGGTGTCGGTGGTGCTGTCGGCGCAGGCCACCGACAAGAGCGTGAATTCTGCGACAGAAAAGCTCTATCGCGTGGCCAACACCCCGCAGGCCGTGCTCGCCTTGGGCATGGAGGGATTGATCGAACACATCCGCACGATCGGCCTGTACCGTTCCAAGGCGAAGCACATCCTCGAAACCTGCCGGCTGCTCCTCGAGCGTCACGGCGGGAACGTACCCGAATCGCGCGAAGCGCTCGAGGCGCTCCCCGGAGTCGGCAGGAAAACCGCCAGCGTGATCCTCAACACCGCCTTCGGCCATCCGGCCATCGCGGTGGATACGCACATCTTTCGCCTCGCCAACCGCACCGGCCTCGCGCCGGGCAAGGACGTGCGCGAAGTCGAAGACAGGTTGCTGAAATTCGTCCCCGAGGAATTCCGCAAGGACGCGCACCACTGGCTGATCCTGCACGGGCGCTACGTATGCAAGGCGAGAAAACCCGACTGCCCGACTTGCATCATCCGGGACCTGTGCGAGTTCCGAAAAAAAACCAAAGCCTGAAGCTCGCGAAGCTTCAGCGAACGACGTGCAGCGAGCCCTTCTGGCGCGAATAAAACGCCGCGAGATCGGCCATGTCCTGCGAGTTGAGGCTGCCGACCTGAGCGCTCATGATCGGGTTCTTGCGCGCGCCCGACTGGTAGTCGCGCAGCGCCTTCAGCAGGTAGTCGTAGTGCTGCCCGGCGAGCCGCGGAAAATCCGGCCCCGCGGGGCTGTTTCCGTCGGGCCCGTGGCAGGCGGCGCAGGGCTGGGACTTCTGTTTTCCGGAGGCCGCATCGCCCGCGGCGAAGGCTTGCGCGCTGAAACACGCGAGCGCGAGGGCGAGGAGCTTCCTCATCTGCCCGCCTTTCCCGTGCCGCCATAGTAGGCGGCGAGGTCGGCCATGTCCTGGCCGGAGAGGCTTTTCGCGATTCCCTGCATGCTCGGATGGCCGCGGTCGCCCGCCCGGTAAGCTTGCAGCGCCTTGACGATATAGTCGGGAGACTGTCCCGCGATCATGGGCACCGAGTAGACCTCGGGGAACGCGGTCTTGTACATCGGGATGCCGTGGCAGCCGATGCACATCGAGTTCTTTCCCTTCGCGGCTTCGGCGTTTCCGACGGTTTGCGCGTGCGCCGGCAGGTATGCCAGGAGCAGAAGGACCGGCGATATTCTCACTCTTCGTTTCCGAAAGGCGTCTGGTACTGCGAGAAGGTCGGCCGATTCTATACGATGCGCTCCGCGAGGGTCAAAAACGGGTCAAACAGCGCTCCACTCCTTGTGCCACCGCCGCCGCGATTCGCTTGCGAACTTCCTCCGACTGCACTTTCAGTTCTTCGTCGCGGTTGACGATGACGCCCGCCTCGAGAAGGACAGCGGGCGTTCTCGCGGTCTTGAGCACGATCAGGTTATCGTAGTAGTGCACGCCGTTCCTCCGGTCGGCAAACGGCTTGTTCTCCCCCGGGATCGGATCGGCGTGATAGAGCGAAGGCGAGAACCCCGCGCCGCGCAGCGCCTCGCCGATCGCCGAGGCGCAGGTGAGGCTTCGTTTGACCGCTGCGTTCTTGCGCGAAACGAACAGGGAAAATCCGGAATACCGGTCGCTGAACGCTCGCTCGACGCGGTCGTGCTCCCAGGTCTCGAGGAAATGCGGCTGCACCGAATCGTGGTGCACCGAAAGGAGAAAATCCGCGTCCGCCGCGGCGGCGGTGCGCTGCGTGAGCCGCGACATCAAGCCGTCGGCGCCGATCAGCAGGGTTGCCAATCCACGGCCGCGCACGGCGGACTCGATTTCCGCCGCAAGCTCGCGGTTGAAGTCCAGCTCGGGACGCCCGCGCGCGCTGGTCGCGCCCGGCTCCTCGATGAAATGTCCCACGTCGATGGCGACGACGGCCAGCGCCCGGGCGGAAGCGGCAACACACAGCAGCAGCGGAAACAATGCACGCACCGCGCGATTGTATACAATGAGGCGCAACCCGATCCGAGGATGGACCGATGCGATTCAAAGGCTCTGAAGCTTACGTCTCCACCGACGACCTCACGCTCGCCGTGAACGCGGCGATCACGCTGCAACGCCCCTTGCTGGTAAAAGGCGAGCCGGGCACCGGCAAGACCATGCTCGCCGTGGAGGTTGCAAAGGCGCTCGGGCTGCCGCTCCTCGAATGGCACATCAAATCCACGACCAAGGCACAGCAGGGCCTGTACGAGTACGACGCGGTGAGCCGCCTGCGCGATTCCCAGCTGGGCGACCCGCGCGTGCACGAGATCCGCAACTACATAATGCGCGGAATGCTGTGGCAGGCGTTCACTTCCGAGACGCCGATCGTGCTCCTCATCGACGAGATCGACAAGGCCGACATCGAGTTTCCCAACGATCTTCTGCGCGAGCTCGACCGCATGGAGTTTTTCGTCTACGAAACGAAGGAGCTCGTCAAGGCACAGCAGCGCCCGATAGTGTTCATCACCTCGAACAACGAAAAGGAGCTGCCCGACGCCTTTCTGCGTCGTTGTTTCTTTCACTACATCCGCTTCCCCGACAAGGAAACGATGGAGAGAATCGTCGAGGTGCATTTCCCGGGGCTCAAGAGATCGCTGCTTCGCGAAGCCCTCGAAGTGTTCTTCGAGGTGCGCGAAGTGCCCGGCCTCAAGAAAAAGCCCTCGACCTCCGAGCTGCTCGACTGGCTGAAGCTCCTGCTCGCCGAGGACATTTCGCCCGAGGCCCTGAGGGCCAAGGACCGCAAGACCATCATCCCGCCGCTGCACGGCGCGCTGCTCAAGAACGAGCAGGACGTCCACCTGTTCGAACGTCTCATCTTCATGTCGCGGCAAAGGTCCTGAGGTTTCGTGCCGTGCTTTCCGGATTCTTCGTCAAGCTCAAGGACCACAAGATCCCGGTTTCGATCAAGGAGTGGCTGACCTTGCTCGAAGCGATGCAAAAAGACGTGATCTCGCCTTCGATCGACGAGTTCTACTACCTGTCGCGCACCACGCTGGTGAAGGACGAGCAGAATTTCGACAAGTTCGACCGCGCCTTCGGCGAGTATTTCAGGGGCATCGAGTCGGTCGCCGGAGTCGAGCTCGACGTGCCGCTCGAATGGCTGCTCAAGCAGGTCGAGCTGAATCTTTCGCCCGAGGAGAAAGCGATGATCGAGGCGCTGGGCGGCTGGGACAAGCTCATGGAGGCCCTGAAAAAACGGCTCGAGGAGCAAAAAGGCCGGCACCAGGGCGGCAACAAGTGGATCGGCACCGCCGGCACCTCGCCTTTCGGCGCCTACGGCTATAACCCGGAGGGCGTGCGCATCGGCCAGGACGGGTCGCGCCACCGCAGCGCAGTGAAGGTGTGGGACCAGCGCGAATACCGCAACCTGGACGACTCGGTGGAACTGGGCACGCGCAACATCAAGGTGGCGTTGCGGCGCCTGCGCAAGTTCGCCCGCGAAGGCGCGCCGGAAGAGCTCGACCTCGACGCCACCATCGACAGGACCGCGCGCAACGCCGGGGTTCTCGACCTCAGCATGCGCCCCGAGCGCCACAACGCCGTCAAGGTACTGATGTTCCTCGACATCGGCGGCTCGATGGACGACCACGTGAAGCTGTGCGAGGAGCTCTTTTCGGCGGCGAAGACCGAGTTCAAGCATCTGGAGTATTTTTATTTCCACAACTGTCTCTACGACTATGTGTGGAAGGACAACCGCCGCAGGCACTCCGAGCGGACCCGGACCTTCGACATCATGCACAAGTACGGGCACGACTATAAGCTCGTCTTCGTCGGGGATGCGACCATGAGCCCCTACGAGATCCTGCAGCCGGGCGGCTCGATCGAATACTCCAACGACGAAGCCGGCGCGGTGTGGCTGAAGCGCATGCTCGACGTATATCCTCGGGCGGTCTGGCTCAATCCCGAACCGGAGGAGATCTGGCCCTACCGCCAGTCGATCGGCATCCTCAAGGAAATCATGGGAGGGCGCATGTATCCCACCACCATCCTGGGCCTCGAGCGCGCCATGCGCGCCCTGGTGAAATGACGATGCGAGCGCTCGCCGTAGCCCTCGTTCTCCTCGCTTTGCTGATCGCCGCGCTCGACGCCGCCGCCGCGCGCCAGGGCAAGCGGCAGCTTTGGGGAGCGATCGCCTACGACATCAAGACGGGCTCCTACGGCTACGCCGTCGACCGGAAGACCAAGCGCGACGCCGAAACGGATGCCTTCCGCCAGTGCGGCTCGAACTGCGGCCTGATCCGGACCTTTCGGGACGCGTGCGCGGCGGTCGCGGCCAAGCCGACCCGCACGTCTTCCGACACCGGCGCATCCCGGGAGATCGCCGAAGCCAAGGCGCTCAGGAAATGCGGCGACAACTGCAAGATCGCCGTGTGGGCGTGCACGTCCGAGAAATGAGCTACGCCTGTCCCGGCGGCGGCGCGACTTTCAAGACTTCCTCCAGGGTAGTCAAGCCCATCGCGACTTTCATCGCGCCGCTGATCCTGAGCGGCTTCATGCCTTCCTTGTAGGCCTGGTCCCTGATTTTGGCGACGTCCGCTTCGGCATTGACCAGCCGCTTCACCTCCGCGGAAAGGAGCAGGATCTCGTACAGGCCGATGCGGCCGGTGTAGCCGGTGTTGCGGCAT
>DASPWT010000188.1:0-5404 GCA_035637655.1 Burkholderiales bacterium
TGGTGGCAAGCGCGCGAGCACTTCGGCGAAGCGCCCGCCGATGCGATCGCCGAGCCGGAGCGCATGCCGATCCACGATGTACTGCATCGCCTTCCGGCCGGCTTCGCTTTGCCGAAAGCGCCACCTTCAGTGAAGTGGACGGCGCAGGACGAGGGACGGCAGGAAGAGGAGATCGAGTTCTCATGGGCCGGAGAAACGGCGCGTCATGTCGGAACGATCGTGCATCGCTGGCTGCAGCGCATCGCCGATGATGAGCTGCGCACGTGGGACGCCACGCGCATCGACGCGCTCGCGAGCCGCTTTGCAAAGGAGCTCGAGCGGCGTGGCATTCCGCCGCGTGACCTGAAGGCTTCCACCGAGCAGGTCGGCGTTGCCCTGAAGAACGCGATCTCAGACGAGCGCGGTCGCTGGGTTCTCGGTCCGCATCCCGAAGCACGCAGCGAGCATCGCATCCGCGTAACAGGCGCTGCCGGGGCGAACACCTACATCGTGGATCGCATCTTCCGCACGGTGGAGGATGTGCGGTGGATCGTCGACTACAAGACCAGCCGCCACGAGGGTGCGGACCGCGAAGGCTTTCTCGACCGGGAGCAGGAGCGCTACCGGGAACAGCTAGAGCGGTACGCCGCAGCCTTGGCGAAGAGTCCTTCTAAGCTAGGACTATACTTTCCGCTGCTTAAAGGGTGGCGCGAATGGGAAAGCAAGGAGTAACCTTGATTCTCGAACTTCCTCCCCGCTCGACATGCCGCAATGGCCCGGGCGGGGTTATTGTTTCTTGGGTAGAGCTGTAGGCTGATCGTGCAGTCATCTGATGGCAGAGCGCATACATCCGAACCCAAGCCGTCCTTCGAAGTTCGAGGATCGCTATCGCGTTTACCTCGACGAGTCGGGTGATCACGTGTTTCGCGAGACCGGCGAGCTTCCTCACCGGTATCTGTGTCTCCTGGGCTGCTGGTTCCGCAACCCTGAGTATCTGACGTCCTCGCCGAATCCCGGGGCGGCCGGGAAGACCGCCTGCTCAAAGAGTCCTACTCGCGGGTGTTCGACCGGGGTGTGTGGATGACCAGGAGCGAGGTGTTCCAGGCTGCTCTTACCTCGTCCGAATTGAAGCTCAAGCCGAAAGGCGCGAATATCTCCGGCCTGCAGCTCGCCGACCTTCTCGGACATCCGGTCAAGCAATGGGCGTTGAAGCGCTTCGGCCATGTGTCCGAGGCCTTGGCGCCGTTCGCGCAACGACTGATGGACGTGATTGAGGGAAAATTCAACCGCCATCTTTACGATGGCAGGGTGGACGGGTACGGGGTCGTGATGTTTCCGGGGGCGTAAAAATAAAAAGGCCTCTTTCGAGGCCCTCTTACGCTTGCCCCTGCGGGCAATCCACCTCCGCTAAAGCGGATTGACGGCATTATGGCTCAAGCTTAGGGGGCAAGCAACATGCGCTGGGTCGCACCGACGGAAAAAGACACCGCCAACCAGACGCTGGAGAAGCGACTCTGGGACGCTGCGGACCAGTTCCGCGCGAACTCCGGCCTGAAGGCGGGGCAATACTCGACGCCCGTTCTCGGGCTCATCTTCCTGCGCTTCGCCGAGGCGCGCTTCGCCAAGCGCCGCGCCGAGCTGGAGAAGGCCGGCGCTTCTCCGCGCCGCGGGAACTCGCGTATCGACGATCCCAAGGCTTACGCTGCCGAAGGTGTCCTGTTCCTCACGCCGAGCGCCCGCTTCGACTACCTGCTGCAGCGGCCCGAAGGCTGGTGCTCGGCTGGCGGCAGAAGGTCCAAGCACGCGCCAGGGTGCGCATCCAGATCGAAGACACGCTCGACGGCCTGCCCCGCGCCTACACCAAAGAGATCTACGAAACCAAGTGCGCCACGCTCTTCGAGCACGTCTACGAGGCGTATCGGGGCGACGGCGGCAGCGTTTACTCGGACGCGGCCGCCTAGAACTCATTTCACAAACACCGGCGAAGCAAGATCATGGAGAAAGCAAGATGGACAAAGGCGGGGGTCGCGCGCGCCGGTCGCGGCGACATACCGAATACGGTATAATGGCCCGGACTTTACCCGCGCCGGAAAAGCCGCTGCACTGGGTCGGCTCCGCGAAAAAGGACCTGCTCGGGTTTCCGGAGGACGTGGTGGACGACTTCGGCTACGCGCTCGGCGTGGTGCAGCAGGGCGGAACGCCGCCCTCGGCCAAAGCCTGGAAAGGCGAAGGACCCGGCGTATTCGAGCTGGTCGAGGACCGGCGGGCGGGGACTTGGCGGACGGTGTACACGGTGCGCTTCGAGAAGGCGGTGTATGTGCTGCACTGCTTTCAGAAGAAGTCGCCATCGGGCGTGCGCACCGCTCAAACGGACGTGGATTTGATACGGCGGCGCCTGAAGACGGCGCGCGAGGATTACGAGGTGCGTTATGGCAAGAAAACGTGAGAAGGTGGAAACCGGCTCGGGCGACGTGTTCGTCGATCTCGGCTTCGCGGATGCGGGCGAGCGCAGGCTGCGGGTGCAGCTCGCGATGCGCATCAACGAGCTGATCGCGGCGCACGAGCTGACCCAGACCAAGGCGGCGGCGCTCTTCGGCGTGCCGCAGCCGCACGTCTCGGAGCTGAAGAACTACAAGCTCAGCCGCTTTTCCTCCGAGCGCCTGCTGCGCTTCCTGACGCAGCTAGACCGCGACGTCGAGATCGTGATCCGGCCGAAAGCCAGGCGCCGCGGCGCGGGTCATCTGGTGGTATCGGTGGCGTGATCCGGTAACCTGCAGCACCCTTCTGACCGAGGCGGGTACTTGAGGTGCATGCCGCGGCGGCCGCCGCGCTCCGGGCCCCTGCCTATGATCACAATTTGTGATCTTAAAGATTCCATCTCTTCTCAACCACGCTGAACATGGGTGACGGCAACTCGTACACGGAAGCGGCGTAGGGCGCATGGATCTCAGCACCGCGCTCGCACTCCTCGCCTCGGCCTTTCTCGGCACCGCCGTGGTGATCGCGAACGTCGGTCTTCGCTACCTCGATCCCGCGCGGGGGGCGCTCGTCAGCATTCCCTCGACGACGCTGCTCTTCTGGCTGCTCGCCCTGTTCCTGTTTCGCGGAGAAGGCTGGAACGCGACGGCGTTCGCCATCTTCGCCGTGGTGGGGCTGATTTTTCCCGCGTTGGTGACGTTCCTGAACTTCGCCTCGAACCGGCTCGCGGGCCCGACCGTCGCCGGGACGATCTCGAGCACCACGCCGCTCTTCGCTGTGCTCGGCGCGATACTTTTTCTCGGCGAGCCGCTCGCGCCGGCCGCGGCGGCGGGAACCGCGGCGATCGTGCTCGGGGTGATTGCGCTCACCGCGCGCGGCGCCGACCGGCCGCGCGCCTGGGCGGCGTGGGTGGTCCTGCTGCCGCTCGCGGGCGCCGCGATCCGCGGCGGGGCGCAGGCGGCGGTGAAGGGGGGCCTTGTCTTGTGGCCCGATCCCTTCGTCGCTGCCTTGATCGGCTACACGGTGTCGTCGGTGACGATCTTCGCCGGCAACCGCGCCTTCGTTCCACGCGCGAGTGCGCCCCTAGCCCGGCGCGGCATTCTCTGGTTCATGGCCGTCGGAATCTGTAACGGTGTCGGGGTGCTTGCGATGTACGCGGCGCTCAACCGCGGGCAGGTGAGCGTCGTCTCGCCGCTCGTTGCGACTTACCCGCTTTTCACGCTCGCGCTGAGCGCGCTGTTCCTGCGCGAGGAGAAATTCGGCCCGCGCGTGCTGCTCGGGGTGGCGCTGACAGTCGCCGGTGTCGTGGTGCTCGCGCGCGCCTGAAGGCGCCGCGGAGTTCTTCAGGCAAAAGGCGAAACGAGGGGAATCGCCTGCCGGGTGTGTTTGCGATACACCGAAAAGTCCCGGTCCGCAGTGATCACAGCGGTCTCGTCGTACAGTTCCGCCATTCGCACCAGGCAGGCGTCCGCGAGGGACATCGGGCGATCCCGGTACCGCGCCGCAAGCCGGCGCACGGCTGCCAGTTCCGCCTTCAGGGCGAACTCAAGGACCACGGTGCCCGAGGCGATCAGTTCAAGAAGCGCCGGCTGTCCCGCGGCGGTACCGCGCAGCAGGTGCCAGGCTTCGGCCAGTACGGCTTCGCAGGTAAGAACCGGGGGCGTGACGGAGGCGAACGCGCTCTTTGCCCAAGCGTGATGATGGTCGCGCGCGCTAAGGAAGGCGACGAGCGGTCCGGCGTCGACGATGTATCGCCGAATCACTTGCCGAAGTCGGCGAGGTGACGCGGGCCAGAGGACAGATCGGCGGGCGCGTCCTTCACGCAGCCGAGGAGGTCGCTCGAAAGGTCGAGAAACGATCCGCGGCGCACCGCGGGCGACTCGTCGAGGTAGCGCGCCAGGGCTTCGCGCACGAGGATGCTCTTGCCCACCCCGCGGCGTTTGACCACCGCGGCAAGCTTGCGGTCAAGCGTTTCCGGCACTTTGAAGGACAAGGTCTTCATAATGTGTCTCGTGTAATACCACAAAGGCGATTCTAGCTTACCTGTGGCAGAGTCGCAATCCGGAAAAGCACGAGCCGCAAGGGATGATAAAGCGCAATCGATCGAGGGGATCTGAGGGCGGCTCCTGCGGGTGCTATTCGAGGTACTTCGCCGCCGGCACGTCGCGCGAATACTGCGGCCCGGCGATGAACTGCTTCGGGTCGTAGGTCCAGAACTGGCTCACGCCGGGATAGGTGGCGATGGTGGTGTTGACGAGCTGGCCGTCCTTGCGCTCGACTCTGCGGATGTAGATGTTGAGGATGGGCTTGCCGTACTCGCCGAGGCGGATCGGCCCCATCGGCCCGTGGTCGAGCTTCACCTCGTGCAGCGCGCGGATGAACGCGGGCTTGTCCTCGAACTTGCCCTTGACGCGCTTCATCGCCTCTTCGAGCCACAGGCCCGCGGTATAGGTGCCGGCAGTGTAGAAGCCGGGCGTCACCTTGTACTCGCGCTGGATAGCCTCGACGAAGCGCTTGTTGTCGGGCGCATCGCGGTCCACCGTGTACCAGCTCGCCGAGTACACGCCGAGCGCCTCGTCGCCCATGTTCTTGAGGATGCCCTCGTCGACGAAGGTCGGGTTGCCGAACAGCGGCAGCTTGAGGCCGTATTCCTTGTAGGCGCGCAGGAACCGCAGCGGGTTGCTTCCGGCGAAGCCGGCGTAGATGCCGTCGACGTTGGTCTTGAGCTGGCCGATGAACGAGCCGTAATCGGGCACGTTGAGCGGGGGCCAGAGCTTTTGCACGATGCGGCCGCCCGCGTCCTCGAACACGCGGTGGAAGCCCGCTGCGCCTTCGTGGCCATAGGTAAAGTCGTCCGCGATCATCGCGATGCGCTTAAGCCTGAGCTTCTTCGCGGCGTAGTCGCCGAGCGCGTACATCGGCTGCGCCGCCGTGCCGTACACGTGGA
>DASPWT010000189.1:0-3875 GCA_035637655.1 Burkholderiales bacterium
TCGGTCCCCGAGCAGTGGCGCGAATACTTCGACAAGCTGCAAAGCGTGCCCTCCGCCGGCGGCACGCGTGACGTGGCCCACAGTCCTATCGTCGAATCGTTCGCCCAACGCGCCAAGACGGGTGCGGCGCGTCCGGCCCCCGCGGTTGCCGGCCTCGACCGGAAGCAGATGTCCGTGCTCCAGCTCATCGCGGAGTACCGCTTCCGCGGCGTGTTCCTCGCCGACATCGACCCGCTGAAGCGCCACGAGCGCCCGCGCATCGCCGAGCTCGACCCCACCTACTACGATCTCACCGACGCGGACATGGACACCGCGTTCAACACCGGAACGCTCATCGGGCCCGAGCAGGCGACGCTGCGCGAGATCATCAAGACGCTGCAGGAGACCTACTGCGGGACGCTGGGCGTGGAGTACATGTATCTCTCGAACCGGGTCGAGAAGCGCTGGATCCAGGAGCGTCTCGAGCCGGTCCGCGCGAAGCCCAGCTTCTCGCCCGACACCAAGCGCCACATCCTCGAGCGGCTCACCGCGGCCGAGGGGCTGGAGCGCTTCCTGCACACGCGCTATGTCGGCCAGAAGCGCTTTTCGCTCGAAGGCGGGGAGACGCTGATCCCGCTGCTCGACAACCTGCTGCAGCGCGCCGGCGAGGCCGGTGTGCAGGAGCTGGTGATCGGCATGGCGCACCGCGGGCGCCTGAACGTGCTGGTGAACACCCTGGGCAAGATGCCCAAGGACCTCTTTGCCGATTTCGAGGGCAAGCACGACGAATCGATCCTCGCAGGCGACGTGAAATACCACGTGGGGTTCTCCTCCGACATCAACACGCCCGGCGGTCCGATGCACCTGACGCTCGCGTTCAACCCCTCGCATCTGGAGATCGTGAATCCGGTCGTCGAAGGCTCGGTGCGGGCGCGCCAGCACCGCCGCAAGGACCGCAAGGGCGAGCAGGTGCTGCCGGTGCTGATTCACGGCGACGCGGCGGTCGCCGGCCAGGGCGTGGTCATGGAGACTCTGAACCTGTCGAACACGCGCGGCTACGGCACCGGAGGGACGGTGCACATCGTCCTGAACAACCAGATCGGCTTCACGACTTCCGACCCGCGCGACAGCCGCTCGACCCTCTACTGCACCGACGTCATGAAGATGGTCGAGGCGCCGATCTTCCACGTGAACGGGGACGATCCCGAGGCCTCGGTCATGGCGATCGAGATCGCGCTCGACTACCGCACCCGGTTCAAGAAGGACGTGGTGGTGGACCTGGTGTGCTTCCGCAAGCTCGGGCACAACGAGCAGGACGAGCCGATGGTCACGCAACCGCTCATGTACAAGATCATCAATCAGCACCCGGGCACCCGCAAGCTCTACGCGGACAAGCTCGTCGCTCAAGGGCTGGTCGGCCCCGAGGATGCCGACAGGATGGTCGCCGCCTACCGCCAGGCGCTCGATGCGGGCACCCACACCAACAAGACGATCCTTTCGAGCTTCAAGCCGCCGTTCGCCGTGGACTGGGCGCGTTTCAGGAACACGAAGTGGAACGAGAACGACGACACCACGCTGCCGCTCGCCGAGTTGCAGGCGCTCGCGGAGAAGCTGACCAGCATCCCCTCGAACTTCAAGCTCCATCCCCGCGTGGAGAAGATCATCGCCGACCGGCGCCTCATGGGGCAGGGCAAGCTGCCCGTGGACTGGGGCATGGCGGAGAACCTCGCGTATGCCTCGCTTCTCAAGGACGGATTCGCGGTCCGCTTTTCCGGACAGGACAGCGCCCGCGGCACCTTCTTTCACCGCCACGCGGTGCTGCACGACCAGAACCGCGAGAAATGGGACTCCGGCAGCTACTCCCCGCTGAACAATATCGCTCCCAACCAGGGCAATTTCGTCATCATCGACTCGGTGCTCTCCGAGGAAGCCGTGCTCGGTTTCGAGTACGGTTATTCGACCTCCGAGCCGAACGAGCTGGTGGTATGGGAGGCGCAGTTCGGCGATTTTGCGAACGGGGCACAGGTGGTGATCGACCAGTTCATCGCCGCGGGCGAGGTCAAATGGGGCCGCATCTGCGGCCTCGTGATGATGCTGCCGCACGGCTACGAGGGGCAGGGGCCCGAGCACTCTTCCGGGCGCATCGAGCGCTATTTGCAGCTTTGTGCGGACAACAACATCCAGGTGTGCGTGCCGGCGACTCCGGTGCAGATGTTCTTCCTCCTGCGCCGGCAGATGATCCGGCCCTACCGCAAGCCGCTCGTCATCTTCTCGCCCAAGAGCCTGCTGCGCCACAAGGAATCGGTGTCGCCGCTCGCCGAATTCGCCGAGAGCAAGTTCAAGCCGGTCAACGCGGAATGGGACGCGGACATCAAGCCGGAGAACGTCAAGCGCGTGATCGTCTGCAGCGGCAAGGTGTTTTTCGATCTGCGCGAGGGACGCAAGGCGCGCTCGATCAAGGATACCGCCATCGTGCGCATCGCCCAGCTTTATCCCTTCCCTCACGACGAATTTCAGGAGCAAATCACTCTTTACCGGAACGCGGGAGAGGTGGTCTGGTGCCAGGAGGAACCGGCGAATCAGGGGGCGTGGTACTGGATCCAGCGCCACCTCCTGCGGCACATGCGCGAGGATCAGACCCTCGCCCACGCGATGCGTCCGTCCTCGGCCTCGCCCGCGGTGGGCTATGCTTCCCTGCACAACGAGCAGCAGAAGGAACTGATCGACGCGGCGTTCAGGCCGGTGACGAACAATCTGTTTCGCCCCGTCCAGGGCACCGGCAGGGCGACGCAAAGCTAGGAATCGAGAAGGAAGAGCATGCTCATCGAAGTCAAAGTGCCGCAGCTTTCGGAATCGGTTTCGGAAGCCACCTTGCTGGCGTGGCACAAGAAAGTCGGCGAGGCGGTCAAGCGCGACGAGAACCTGATCGACATCGAGACCGACAAGGTGGTGCTCGAGCTTCCGGCTCCCGCCGACGGCGTGCTCACGAAGATCGTCAAGTCCGATGGCGGCACGGTCAAGGCCGGCGAAGTCATTGCGACCATCGACACCGAAGGGAAGGCGAGCGCGGCCGCTCCCGCGGTGCAGGTGCAGGCAAAGGCCGCGCCGGCGTCCGTTCCAGCAGCAAAGCCGGCGCCAGCCGCGGCACCTGCCATGCCTTCGGCGCGAAAGCTCGCCGAAGAGAAGGGCATCGACGCCGCTTCGATTGCGGGAAGCGGCCGCGGTGGCCGCGTCACGAAAGGCGATGTGCTCGGAGCAACGAGCCTGCCTGCGCCCGCTGCGGCGAAGCCTACGCTCCCCCAGCCGCCCGCTCCGGTGAGCGTCGAGCAGATTCTCGCCAACCGCCCCGAGCAGCGCGTGCCGATGAGCCGCCTGCGGGCGCGCATCGCCGAGCGCCTGGTGCAGTCGCAATCGACCGCCGCGATCCTCACCACTTTCAACGAAGTCAACATGCAGCCGGTGATGGAGCTGAGGAAGAAGTACCAGGAGCGCTTCGAAAAAGAGCACGGCGTGCGCCTGGGCTTCATGTCCTTCTTCGTGAAGGCGTCGGTGCACGCACTCAAGAAATACCCGATCGTCAACGCC
Source organism: Burkholderiales bacterium (assembly GCA_035637655.1). GTDB lineage: Bacteria > Pseudomonadota > Gammaproteobacteria > Burkholderiales > SG8-39 > VBDM01. Next base: position 3,565 of record DASPWT010000189.1, read on the forward strand.
TCGATCGACGGCAACGACATCGTCTACCCCGGCTACTTCGACATCGGCATCGCCGTAGGCAGCCCGCGCGGCCTCGTCGTGCCGATTCTGCGCGACGCGGACCTGATGAGCTTCGCCGAAGTCGAGAAGAAAATCGCCGACTTCGGCAAGCGCGCGCAGGACGGCAAGCTCACGATCGAAGAGCTGACCGGCGGAACGTTCTCGATCTCGAACGGCGGGGTGTTCGGCTCGATGCTCTCCACCCCGATCATCAACCCGCCGCAGTCGGCGATCCTCGGCGTGCACGCGACGCGCGAGCGGCCGGTCGCCGA
>DASPWT010000190.1:0-4238 GCA_035637655.1 Burkholderiales bacterium
TTCGTCGAGCGGCATGAAAACGAATGGCCGATCGCGCGCACGCGCTGGACGAAATTCCATCTCGACCCGGCCGGCCACGCGCTCGGCCGCGAGCCGCCGAAGGCCGCGGCAAGCGTCACCTACGCTGCGCTCGGCGACGGCGCGACATTCATTTCAGCGCCGCTCGAGCACGAGACCGAGATCACGGGGCCCCTTGCGGCGAGACTGTTCGTGTCTTCGTCAACGGCGGATGCCGATCTGTTTCTGGTTTTCCGGGTGTTCTCTCCTGACATGCGTGAAGTGGTGTTCATGGGCGCGATCGATCCGCATACGCCGGTCGCGCAAGGCTGGCTGCGCGCCTCGCACCGCAAGCTCGATCCAAAACTCTCCACCGAGTACCGGCCTTACCACACGCACGACGAGCCGCGGCCCCTGAAGCCCGGTGAGGTGGTGCAGCTCGACGTCGAGATCTGGCCGACCTCGATCGTCGTGCCGGCCGGCCACAGAGTGGCGTTGAGCGTGCGGGGAAAGGACTACGAGTGGCAGAAAGCGACCGGTGCCCGGCTCTCGAACTTCAAGAACGAGTTGCGCGGCTGCGGGCCGTTCCTGCATGATGATCCGCGCGAGCGTCCGGCGGCGGTCTTCGGCGGCAGGAACACGCTCCACGCCGGACCGGGGCGCGAATCCTACCTCCTGGTTCCGGTGATCCCGCCCAAGGGCTGAGGCTCGGCGCGCATTTTCGGGGAATGCATGAAAATCGAGGCTTTCGAGCGCTCTCAGCCGGCGAAGCAGCTCGACGCACCCAAGAATCCGACCCACTGAAAGGAGGATCGCACGATGACACTTACTCGCAGGCGGTTTATTCAGGCGACCGGCGCAGGCGTCGCGGCGCTCGGGACGCCGACGATCGTCCGGTCGCAGGCCGGCGCGATCCGCGTCGGACTCATGACGGTGAAGACCGGCCCGCTCGCCTCGGGCGGCATCGACATGGAGCGAGCGCTCGTCCAGTACCTGAAAGAGCGCAATTACACGATGGCCGGCCGCAAGGTGGAGCTGTTCGTGGGGGACTCGGGCGGAGTGCCGGCGCAAGCCCGCACCAAGATCCAGGAGCTGGTGGAGCGCGACAAGATCCACGTCATGATCGGACCGCTCGACACCGCGTCGGCGCTGGCCGCCGACGACTACATCCGTCAGGCGCAGCTGCTGACGCTTTCGGTCGCCGCGGCCGAGGACATGACGCAGCGCAAGCCCAATCCCTGGTTCACTCGCGGTACCTCGACTTCATCGCAGAGCGCTCAACCGCTCGCCGACTACTGCGCCAAGACGCTCAAGTACAAGCGCATGGTGACGATCGCCGACGACATCGCCTATGGGCACGAGATGTGCGCGGGATTCCAGCGCGTGTTCGAAGATGCGGGCGGCAAGATAATCCAGAAGCTGTTCTCTCCGCTCACGGTTCCCGACTACGGGACCTATATTGCGCAGCTCAAGACCGACGCGGACGCGATCTTCCTCGGCTTCGCGGGTTCGAACGGTTTTCGCTTCTTCAGGCAGTTCAACGAATACGGGTTGAGAGGGAAGGTGGCGGTCGTCGGCGGCATGACCGCGCTCGACGAGGCGGTGCTGCGCAACATGGGTGACGAGGCGCTCGGCATCATCACCTCCTGCTGGTACTCGGCGGAAATCGAAAACGCGATCAACAAGAAATTCGCCGCGAATTTCCGCCTCGACTGGACCTACGACCCGGGTTTCTACGCGGCCGCTACGTACGTCGAAGCCGCGGTGCTGGAGGCGACCTTGAACGCCATCAAAGGGAAAATCGAGGACAAGCAGGCCTTCATGAAGGCGGTGCGCGGCATCCAGGTCGACACCGCCCGGGGGCCCGTTTCGTTCGACAAATACGGAAACGTGGTCGGAAGTGTCTACATCCGCAAGGTCGAGCGCAAGGATGGGCGGCTGGTGAACCGGGTGATTCATACTTACCCGAACGTCAGCCAGTTCTGGACCTATAAGCCGGAGGAATTCCTGAAGAACCCGGTGTATTCGCGTGACTGGCCGCCGGCAAAAAACCTCGAGTCCTGAGAGTGAGGACGGGGCCGGAAACACCGGCCCCGCTTTTTTGTGCAGTACTGGATCATCCAGACATTGAACAGCTTGGCCCTGGGGGGCCTGCTGTTTCTGCTTGCCGCGGGCTTCTCGCTCATCTTCGGGTTGATGCGCATTGCGAATCTCACGCACGGCTCGATGTACATGCTGGGAGCCTACGTCGGCGTGTCCGTGCTCAAGCTTGTGCCCAATCTGTGGCTCGCCGCGTTGATCGGGGGCCTCGCGATCGCGGTGTTCGGTGGATTGGTCGAGCGCCTGATCCTGCGCGCGCTGACGGGCAACGTCTTCGGCCAGGTGCTGGTGACGCTCGGCATCTCGTTCATCATCGCCGACCTGTGCCTCATGGTGTGGGGTGGCGATCCGATTCCCATCCCGACGCCGCCGGCGCTGCAGCAGCCCATTTTCGTGGGGGGCGTAGCGTTTCCGACCTATCGGCTGGTCGTGGTCGCCATTGCGGTGGCGACGGCGCTCGCCTTGTACCTGCTGATGGACCGGACCCGGATCGGCGCAATGATCCGCGCGGGCGTCGACGACATGCAGATGGCGCGCGCGGTCGGAATCCCGGTGTCGGGGCTCTTCACGGCCGTGTTCTGCCTGGGTGCGGCGCTCGCCGGCGCGGGCGGCATCATCGGCGGGCCGATCATGTCCGCCTATCCGGGCCTGGACGCGGACATGCTGCCGCTCGCTCTGATCGTGGTGATGCTGGGCGGCGTCGGCAGCCTGCTCGGCGCCTTCGTCGGCAGTTTCCTTATCGGTGCGATCTACACTTTCGGCACCGCGCTGCTCCCGGATCTCGCCTACGTGATCCTGTTCCTGCCGATGATCGTCGTGATCGCCTTTCGTCCCACGGGCCTTTTTGGACGTCAATCCGTATGAAGAATGCGGGCTGGGTCGCGCTCGCGGCGGCGCTCGCCGGGTTTCCGTTGGTGGGCGGCGAGTACTACATCAATCTCACCAGCCAGATTTTCATCGCGGCGATCTTCGCGGCGAGCCTCAATTTGCTGGTCGGATACGGCGGGCTGCCGTCATTGGGTCACGCTTCCTGGCTGGGACTGGCCGCGTATATCTCGGCCTGGATGTCGCTCAAGCTCGGGCTCGGGCACTGGGCTACCGCGCCGGTGGCGCTGCTCGCGACCACTCTGGTCGCATGTGCCTTCGGGTGGATCTCGCTGCGGGCCACCGGGCTGGGGTTTCTTATGCTGACCCTTGCCCTGTCCCAGGTGCTTTGGGGAACGGCATACCGCTGGGTCTCGGTCACCGACGGCGATAACGGCTTGCGCGGATTGACCAGGCCCGCGCCCTTCGGCATCAGCCTGGACGATGCGGGCTCTTTCTATTATTTCGCTCTGGCGATCACCGCAATGGCGATCTGGCTCATGGCGGTATTCGTCGCGTCGCCTTTCGGCGCCGCGCTGCGCGGAACGCGCGATCAGGCGCGGCGCATGAGCGCGCTCGGGCACGACGTCTGGGTGATCCGCTGGATCACCTTCGTGTACTCGGGATTCTGGGGCGCGGTATCAGGCCTGCTGTTCGTGTACTACAACAAGTACATCCATCCCGCTTCGCTCTCGATCACGGCTTCGGCGGAAGGCCTGCTCGCGGTCATCGCCGGGGGTTCCGCCACGCTTGCCGGTCCGATCGTCGGCGCGGCGATCGTGATGATTCTCAAGAATTACGTTTCCGCCTACATCGAGCGCTGGAACATGCTGCTCGGATTCGTGTTCGTGATCATCGTGATCTTCGTGCCCGAGGGCGTCGTGCCAGGGTTGCGCCGCCTCTTTGGGCAGGCGACGCGGGCGTGGAGAGGCCCCCGATGACGCCGGCCTTGCAGCTGCGCGAGCTGAGAAAGTCCTTCGGCGGCCTGCCCGCCATGAACGGGGTTTCGCTCGAAGTGATGCCCGGCGAACGGCGGCTCATCATCGGGCCGAACGGAGCGGGGAAAACGACGCTGTTCAATCTGATCACCGGGGATCTGCGCCGCGATTCCGGGGCGATCCGCCTGTTCGGCGACGAGGTGTCGCGCCTGAAGCCGCACCAGCGCGCCCACCGGGGGCTCGCCCGCACCTACCAGATCATCACCCTTTTTCCCAAGGACTCGCTCGAGCACAACCTGGTGCTGTCGCTGCTCGGATTGTCGAAGTCGCGCTGGGACG